>CAZPUV010000138.1:0-7311 GCA_964589805.1 uncultured bacterium
CGGCAACGACCCCGCGGGGATCGCGTTCGACGTGATGCGGCGGATGGAACTGGAGGCGCTGCTGGTCACCCGCGGCGAGGATGGCATGAGCCTCTATTATGGAGGCGACGCCCAGGTTCACATCCCGACCGTCGCCAAGCAGGTCTTCGACGTGACCGGGGCGGGCGACACCGTCATCGGGGTGCTCGCGGCGGCACTGGCGACGGGAGTCGGCCTCGTGGACGCGGTGGTGATGTCCAATCAGGCGGCGGGCGAAGTGATCAAGGAAGTCGGCACGTCCACGCTCACCGCGGCGGAACTGGTCGCGGCGTTCCGATGACGCGGGATTCCCGGGATCTGTCCCGCGCGGCGATCCCGCGCGCGGAGCTGGCGGGCGTCGCCGAAGCCTGGCGGCAGGCGGGCCGGCGCGTGGTGTTCACCAACGGCTGCTTCGATCTGCTCCACCCCGGACACATCGCGCTGCTGGCGGCGTCTGCGGCGGAGGGCGACGTGCTCATCGTGGCGATCAACGACGACGCCTCGGTGGCGCGGCTGAAGGGCCCGGGCCGTCCGGTTCTTCCGGCGCAGGACCGCGCGGAGATCCTGCTGGCGCTGCGCTGGGTGGACGCGGTGACCGTGTTTCCGGAAGACACGCCCCTCGAGACCATCCGGCTGGTCCGGCCGCAGGTCCTGGTGAAGGGCGCCGAGTACGGCGCGGGTGCGATCGTCGGAGAGGATCTCGTCGTGGCCGGCGGCGGGCGCGTGATCCGCTTTGCAATGAAGCCCGGGTATTCGACGTCGGAACTGGTTTCCAAGCTGAAGGAGCGCGGCAAGTCCGCGAAGTAACGCATCATGGCACGAACAAGAATCATCATCCTCGGGGCTGCGGGAAGGGACTTCCACAACTTCAACGTGCTGTACCGCAACAACCCCGACTACGAGGTGGTGGCCTTCACGGCCACGCAGATCCCGCACATCGATGGCCGCGCGTATCCGCCCGAACTCGCGGGAGACGACTACCCGGGCGGCATTCCCATCGTCCCCGAGTCGGAGCTGCCGGAGCTCATGGGCCGGGAGGAAATCGACGTCGCGGTGTTCTCGTACAGCGACGTGCCCTACGACTACGTCATGCGGCGGGCGGCGCTCGCGAACGCGCTCGGGGCGGATTTCGAGCTTCTCTCGCCGAAGCGAACCATGCTCCCGAGCGTCAAGCCCGTGATCGCCGTGACCGCGGTCCGCACCGGGAGCGGCAAGAGCCAGACCACGCGGCGCATCGCGGAACTGCTGCGCGAGCGCGGCTACCGGGTGGTGGTGGTGCGGCACCCGATGCCCTACGGCAACCTGGTCGCGCAGGCCGTGCAGCGTTTTGGTTCCTACGAGGACATGGACGCGCAGCAGTGCACGATCGAGGAGCGCGAGGAATACGAACATCACGTCGCGGCGGGGAGTGTCGTCTACGCGGGCGTGGACTACGCCACCATCCTCAAGGAGGCGGAGAAGGAGGCGGACGTCGTGCTCTGGGACGGTGGCAACAACGACACCCCGTTCTACCGGCCTTCGCTGTGGGTGGTCGTCGCCGACCCGCACCGGCCGGGGCACGAGATCGGTTACTACCCCGGTGAGACCAACGTTCTTCGCGCCGGCGTGGTGGTCGTGAACAAGATGGACTCGGCCCCGCCGGAAAACGTGGAACGCGTGCTGGCGAACGTGCGCGATCTCAATCCCGGTGCGACGATCGTCCGCGCGAAGTCGCCCGTGACCGTACTGGGAGACACGGAGAGCATCCGCGGCAAGCGCGTGCTGTGCGTCGAAGACGGGCCCACGGTGACGCACGGAGACATGCAGTACGGAGCCGCTGTCGTCGCGGCCCGGGCGTGTGGCGCGCGCGAGATCGTCGACCCGCGCCGCTGGGCGGTGGGAGAGATCAAGGATACGTTCGAGAAGTACCCGCGCATCGGCCCGCTGCTGCCCGCGATGGGTTACGGTGACGACCAGATCGCGGATCTCGAGAAGACCATTTCGGCGGTCCCCTGCGACGTGGTGCTCATCGGGACGCCGATCGATCTTTCCCGTCTCGTCGACATCGACAGGCCGTGCATGCGTGTCACGTACACGCTGGAGGAAATCGGAAAGCCGACGCTCACGAACGTCATCGACGAATTCGTGGCGCGGCATCCAAAGGCTGCGAAGGACGCGTAGGCGTTTCGCGCCGGAAATCCGGAGAAGGAGCCAACATGAAGGTTCACGAGTATCAGGCCAAGGAACTGTTCGCGCGCGGCGGGATCCCGGTTCCGCCGGGTACGGTTGCGCGCAGCCCCGCGGAGGCGGAAAAGGCCGCAGCGGCCATCGGCAAGCCGGTCGTCGTCAAGGCGCAGGTGCTGGTGGGCGGGCGCGGCAAGGCGGGCGGGGTGAAGATCGCGAAATCGCCGGCGGAGGCGAAGGAGAAGGCCGCCCAGATCCTGGGCATGGATATCAAGGGCGAGAAGGTGCAGAAGGTCCTGGTCACCGAAGCGGTCGACATCGCGAAGGAGATCTACGTCGGCGTGATCATGGACCGTCGCGCGCACCGGCCGCTCATCATGGCCTCGGCCGAGGGGGGTGTCGAGATCGAAGTCACCGCGCGCGAGAAGCCGGAGGCGATCCAGCGCGTACACGTGGATCCGCTCTACGGGCTGCACCCGTTCGCCGCGCGGCGCCTGGCCGCCGCGCTGGTGGGCGACGCCGAACTCGCGCGTCCGGCGGCCGACATCATCGAGAAGCTGTACAAGGTCTACGACGAGACCGACGCGAGCCTCGCGGAGATCAACCCGCTCGTGGTCACGAAGGACCGCCGCGTACTGGCGATCGACGCCAAGATGAACTTCGACGACAACGCGCTCTACCGGCACGCCGACATCGAGGCGATGCGCGACGCCGAGGCGGAGGACGAGGGCGAGTCGCGCGCGCGCGAAGAGGGGTTGTCGTTCGTGCGGCTGTCGGGCAACGTCGGCTGCATCGTGAACGGCGCTGGACTCGCGATGGCGACGATGGACCTGGTGAAGGAATACGGCGGACAGCCGGCGAACTTCCTCGATATCGGCGGGAGTTCGCGGCCGGAGAAGGTCGTCACCGCGCTGTCGATCATTCTGGAGGACAGGAGCGTGCGCTCGATCCTCTTCAACATATTCGGCGGCATCACGCGCTGCGACGACGTCGCCCGGGGACTCGTCACCGCGTTCGGAGAGATGAAGCTGGACCTGCCGGTGGTCGTGAGGCTCACGGGAACCAACGAAGAGGAAGCGCGCGAGATCCTGCGCTCCGTGCCGTCGCTGCACGCGGCCGACACCATGGACCAGGCGGTCAAGAAGGCCATCGAACTCGCCGTCTGAAGCGGCCAAGGAGGAAATCGTGAGCATCCTGATCGACAAGAACACGCGCCTGGTGGTGCAGGGCATTACGGGACGTGACGGTTCGTTCCACGCCTCTCAGATGAAGGCGTACGGCACCAATCTCGTGGCCGGCGTGACACCCGGAAAGGGCGGCGGCAGATTCGAGGACAGCGTTCCCATCTTCGACTCGGTGCACGAGGCGGTCGAGAAGACGGAAGCCAACACGTCGGTGATCTACGTGCGCGCGCCGTTCGCCGCCGACGCCATCTGCGAAGCCGCTGACGCGGGCGTCGAGCTGGTCGTCTGCATCACCGAAGGCGTCCCGGTGCGTGACATGCTGCGCGTCATGGCCTTCCTGAAGGAACGGGGCGTACGTCTGGTGGGCCCGAACTGTCCGGGTCTCATTTCGCCGGGGGCGAAGGTGAAGGTGGGTATCCTGCCCGCGAACATCGTCAAGGCGGGGCCGGTGGGAGTGGTGTCGCGAAGCGGAACGCTGACCTACGAGGTGGTGTTGCAGCTCACGCGCGCCGGGATCGGCCAGTCGACATGCATCGGCATCGGCGGGGACCCGGTCATCGGAACCAACTTCATCGACACACTGCGCCTGTTCGAGGACGATCCCGGCACGGAGGCGGTCGTGATGATCGGCGAAATCGGGAGATCGGACGAGGAGAAGCCGGTGGTGTCGTTCATCGCCGGGCAGACCGCACCGCCCGGCAAGCGCATGGGCCACGCGGGTGCAATCGTGACCGGCGGGTCGGGCACCGCGGCCGAGAAGGTCGCCGCGCTGACCGCCGCCGGAGTCGCGGTGGCGCGCGTGCCTTCCGAGATCACCGACCTGGTGACGGCCGCCGCGAGCACGCTCAGGCGGGGTGCCTGACGGCCTCGCATTCAACGTACACGACGCAAGGAGACCCCAGGGAATGAAGACGTTGTTGATGATCAAGCCCGATACGGTTGCGGAGGGACGGGTTGGCGATATCATCGCCGTCGTGGAGCGGAACCGGTTCCGCATAAACCGCATGGTCATGACCCGGTTTGCACGCGAGCGGGCCGAGCGGTTCTACGAGATGCATCGCGAGCGCCCCTTCTTCCGGGACCTGGTGGCGTACATCACCAGCGGGCCGGTGGTGGCGATGGAGGTGGAGTCCGACGAGGCCGTTTCCCGCGTCCGGGAGCTGATCGGAGCCACCAATCCAGCCGAGGCGAGGCCGGGAACCATCCGGGCCATGTACGGTAAGAGCCTGCAAAATAACGCGGTACACGCTTCGGACTCCCCGGCGTCCGCGGAAAAAGAACTTGAAATTGCGTTTTCCGGGGCATAAAGTCGTCGGGCTCCCACCGAAACCGCCGGTCGTGTCGAAAGTTACGTTTCAGGCGGTCGGAAAATGATCATCGATCTGCGTGAACTGGTTCACCAGAGCGGTCGTATCGACGGCGAGGTGAACACGCGCATCGACGACCCGGTCGTCGGTGAGGTGGTCGTGGCCTGCCGCGTGGCGGTCAGTTACCGTCAGGCGCAGGGGATCGTGTATCTGCACGGAACGGTCGAGGGCGATGTCGCCACCGTCTGTCACCGGTGTCTGGAGCCGGCAACGGCGCACCTGGAAGGCGATTTCGACGTCATGGTGCGCCGCGGCGAGCACGAAGGGGAGGCGGGCGACGACGTGGTCGTGCTCGCAACCCACGAGCACGAGATGGCGATGGAGCCATTCGTCCACGAGGCGCTGGTGTTGAGCGCGCCGATGATCGTGCTGTGCCGCGACGATTGCCGGGGGTTGTGCCCCACGTGCGGGGCGTATCTGAACGCGGGTCCGTGCCGGTGCACCGCTAGTGCGGATCCGCGCTGGGACGCGCTGCGGCGAATGAAGTCCGATTGACGGTGCCCGCGGGTACGGGCTTTTTCGGTAGTCGAAGGAGAAAAGATGGGTCTGCCCAAGAGAAGACATTCGAAGACGCGCAAGAGAAAGCGCAGGACGCACTGGAAACTGTCCGTTCCCGGGCTGACCAAGTGCAGCCACTGCAGCCAGCCAAAGACACCGCACAGTGTATGCCCCAACTGCGGGTACTACGCCGGCCGCGAAGTCGTTCGGATCGAAGAGGAGTTGTAACCCTTGCGCATCGCGGTTGACGCGATGGGTGGCGACAAGGGACCGAGGGTTGTCGTTGCCGGCGCGATCGACGCTGCGCTTGCGCGTCCCGGCGAGATCCGGATCGTGCTGGTCGGGCGCGAAGAACAGCTTCGGCCGCTCGTCGGGGGGGTGGATCCGTCGCTGGTGGAGATCGTGCACGCGTCGGAGATCATCGACATGCACGAGCCCCCGGCGACCGCGATTCGCAAGAAGAAGGACGCCTCGATCAGCGTGGCGCTCCGGCTCATCCGCGAGGGCAGGGCCGAAGCCATGGTCAGCGCGGGGAACACCGGCGCGGTCGTGGCCAGCGCCCTCATCACGATCGGGCGCCTGCACGGTGTTTCGCGCCCTGCGATTTCGACGCTCTGGCCCAACAAGCGCAAGGGCGCGGTCGTGCTCGACGTGGGGGCCAACTACGAATGCACCCCGAAGAACCTCGTGCAGTTCGCCGTGATGGGATCGGTCTTCGCGGAAACGCACAACGGCGTGAAGAGTCCGCGGGTGGGACTGCTGAACATCGGCGAGGAACGAAGCAAGGGCAACGATCTGGTCCGGGACTCCTATGCCCTCCTCGAGAGCGATCCGCGCATTTCGTTCGTGGGCAACGTGGAAGGGCGCGACGTGTTCGACGGAGCGGCCGATGTCGTGGTCTGCGACGGCTTCGTGGGCAACGTCATCCTGAAGTTCTCCGAGAGCATCTATTCGTTTCTGTCTCACCTCGTCCGGGATGAGATCCGGCGCGGACTGCTCGCCAAGGCCGGGGCCCTCCTGATGAAACCGGCCTTCACGTCGATCCGTTCGCGGCTCGATTACGCCGAATACGGCGGAGCCCCGCTCCTGGGAGTGAACGGCGTCGTGATCATCTCCCACGGGAAGAGCTCGCGACGGGCCATCAAGAACGCGATACTCGCGGCTGCGAAATCCGTGAACGCAAACGTCAACCTCCACATCGAGCAGCGCTTTGCCACGCCGACGGAAAGTGTCGCCGGTGTCTCCTAGATCGTCGCGCATAATCGGCACCGGACACTACGTGCCCGAGCGCGTGCTGACGAACTTCGACCTCGAGAAGATGGTCGACACGTCCGACGAGTGGATTACCACTCGTACGGGAATCCGCACGCGGCGCATCGCCACGCAGGAGCAGGCGTGTTCCGATCTCGCCTTCGCGGCGGCGCAGAGGGCGCTCGAAATGGCGCAGGTGAAGCCTTCCGAACTCGACGGTGTCATCGTGGGGACGATCAGCGGCGACATGCCGTTTCCCTCCACCGCAACCCTCGTACAGGACCGGTTGGGAGCGGTGAGCGCGGCGGCGATGGACGTGAGCGCGGCCTGCTGCGGTTTCATCTACGGCGTCAACCTGGCGCACGGGATGATCGTCTCGGGCCAGATGGACCGCGTGCTGGTGGTGGGGGCTGAGCTGCTGAGCAAGTTCGTCGACTGGAGCGATCGGGCCACCTGCGTGCTCTTCGGCGACGGTGCCGGCGCCGCGGTTATGGAGTCGTGCGCGGAGGGCGAGGGGATCCTGTCCACCTACATGAAGAGCGACGGCTCACTCGCGGATCTTCTCTGCATCCCCGCGGGCGGTTCGCGCATCCCGTTCACCGCGGAGGCCATCATGGCCAGGCAGCAGTTCATCAAGATGAAGGGGGACGGAGTGTTCAAATGGGCCGTACGCGCGATGGCCGATTCCACCCGTATCGTCCTGGAAGACGCGGGGAAGAGCGTCGACGATCTGGCGATGGTCATCCCGCATCAGGCCAACGCGCGCATCATCGACGCAGTGGTCGATCGTCTTGAGATTCCCGCCGGGAAGGTGTTCGTGAACCTGGACC
>CAZPUV010000139.1:0-926 GCA_964589805.1 uncultured bacterium
AGGCGTTCCGCGAACGAATCGAAGCGATGTACCAGTCGGCCGCGGGCAACTAGCGGAGTATCAGAAGCGCCAGCTCACACTCGTGTACGCCTGCTGATAGCGTTCATCTCCTTTTCCGTTTTGCTCGCCCGACAAACTCACGTACCAGTTCCGGCCGATCCCGATATCCACGTTGGTCCCGAGCCACGAAGTTCTCACATCAGGCGTGGCAAGGGTCTTTCCCCGATCTTCCCGGACTCCTCCGTAGAGTTCGAAATTCAGGCGGGCGCCCAGCGGCACACCACCCGTGAGCGAGTGAATCCAGCCTTCCGTACGCGGGTTTCCATAGCGCGTGGACCGAAGGCGAAAGTCCAGATGGGCTGCGGTCACACTGCTGGCGGACAGGGTTCCAGTGTACGACGCCGCATCTCCGGCCGGACCACCGGTGCTCGATCGGGCCGATACGCCTGCACGATAGCCGGTCGCGAGACGCACACCGATACCTCCCCAGTAGCCGCGTCTGTAGGAATCGTCGAACTCGGTCTCGGGACTGATGAAATCCCGGTACACGCGGACATCCCTGCGGTTGTCGTACCCGGCATCGAGATCGATGGAAGGCGTCACACGATAACGTCCGGCGAGGAAGGTGCTGGTCAACGACGACCCGCCGCCCTCCACCTCCCGTCGCCAGCCGCGGTTGATATCCACGTCCTGCTGCCCCGACAGAGACAATTTCGTCGAACCGATTCGTCCCGCGATCGACACATACTCCCGGTTGATTTCGTGCTCGCGGTAGGAAGCGATCCCCGCCAGGCTCGCCTCCCATGTCAGGTGGGCTTCCTGCACGGAATGGAAACGGACGAAGCCGCCGTATTCCTGTACATCCGACGAGAACTTGTAGTCGACGGCACTCGGTTGCGTGCCTGCAAATGTCCCGATCCTCCAGC
>CAZPUV010000139.1:936-7300 GCA_964589805.1 uncultured bacterium
GCGATTCCGGCTGTATTCCACCTGCGCACCATCGAACGTACTCACACTCGTCAACGCTGAGGAGAACTGCCGTCCCAATGTGACTCGGACTCTATCCTGGGGCGCCCGCCACGTCGTGTTGAGCCGGTACACCCGTGCCTCACCGTCCTTGGATTCCGTGCCGTCCGACACGGTCTGGACGGTGTGTCGTGCACGCACGTCCACCTGTAGATCTAACGACGACCCGCCGACATCGCGGCCATCGATACGGACATCGGCCGATGGCTGTGACACCTCACTACCGTATCCACTTCGATCGATCACGCTCAAGTATCGTACCCCCAGGCGGCCGCGCAGCCCCACCCTCCGAGCCCACGGCATCTCCGGCTCCCGGGGACGGGACGTTGCCAGAGGCGCGACCACCTTCGGAGATGTCTCTTCCCCTTTTCCCGGGTACGAAGCCGACGGAAGACGCTCGAAACGAACACCATCGCCGACCACGAGCCCGGTTGTCGTCGTTTCAATGGCACAGGCAGCGCGGTGCGAAGAAACGTCCCTCACGCGGAGTGTTGCGATCACCACTCCATCACGGACCACTTCCACACTCACCCCCACGGCAATCCCATCCTCGCTGCCCGCATCGATATAGGCGGTGTTGCCTGTCAGATAGGTGATGCGATGGACCGTCACCGATTCACACGGATTCGGCGCCAGTGTGCCCGCGAGTACGAACAACGCCAGGGCGAGGAAGAAGCGCTTCATCTACTTTCTCCCGTTGGGGTGGCAACGGTAGCATGCCGGCGAATCATACGAGTAGCCGTTGACGCCCTGATGACCACCATCCGTCTTGGCCTGATCACTGTGTGGATGACACCCGAAGCAGGAGAACTCGGCGAAGCTTGCGGAATTCACGTGGCAGTCGGCGCACGTCCGCCATTTCCCGTTGTGCGCACCCGCGTAGATCGGAAACCACGGCGCGTGATCGAACCTGGCTCCAGCCCAACCGGTCGTGTTGTGGCACGTTATGCAGTTGGTCGAGAAGCCGGTGGCGGCGTGATTCGGGTCGGTGGTCGAGTCGTAGTCCTGACGGTGGCAGGATACGCACGCTGGCGACAGACCCGTGAATACACCGCCTATGTGGCAACGTTCGCACGCAAGTCTCTGATGAGCGCCCGTCAGTGGAAACGCCGTTCCGGCGTGATCGAAGTTCGCCCGCCTCCACGTCAATTCGTCATGGCACGTCGCGCAATCCCGGCTGAATCCCGCCGTGACATGATCGGGGTTCGACGTCCCGAGATACTCCTCCGTGTGACAGAATTCGCAGGCCGTCGGGGTATTCACCCAGCGCATCGCGCCCGGCGCCGCCAGACGGTGGCACATCTCGCAGTCGAGTGTCTTGTGGGCACCGGCCAGGGGCAACCGAGTCAGCCGGTGGAGTCCTACCTGATCGTGACGATCGATGAAACTCCGCGTTCCGTGACAACGCCCGCAGTCCGTCCCGAATTCGCCGGTGTGAACATCGGCGTGGCAGTCCACACATGCTGCGCTCACCATTGCAAAATCCAGACTTCCGTGGCATTGCTCACAGGTCACAGACGCGTGTGCGCCCCGGAGCGGCACACCAAACTTCTCGTGGTCGAACTTCTTGCTGATCCGTACGGGTTTCCACCCGCGCGCGCTGTGGCAAAGCGAACAGTCTTCCCTGTAGCTGCCGTGCGGGTTGGCAACCTTCGATTGCGCCCGCGCGACCGCCGGACCGCGCGGAAGATCGCCCCCGACCAGGAACTGTGCAGCAACCACCAGAATCGTGGCGGCCACACTGCGTGTCACCAGGTTACCCACGTGCATGGCTCACTCACCTCGTGAGAATCGAAACTCAATTTCGCTCGCTGTCAGCATCACCGCTCGCATGGCAACTCTCGCATCGCACCGAGATCGGGCGATAGTGGATCATCCTTTTTCCATCGGACGTCGTCACCGTTGGATGGCACCTTTCGCACGCGACATTCCGGTGTTTGCCGTCCAGCGGAAACGACTTCACTCGTCCGTGATCGAAACCACTCGCTGGTTTGAATCGAGCCATGTCGTGGCACATGTCACATGCACCGCCGTTCTTCCGACCATCGAACTGAGTTCCGTGTGGCGTAGCATGACAGTCACGGCACGAACTCGCGTCGTTCTTCATAAGCAGAACGGCGTCTTCCGCCGCGACCCGGACTTGCAGTTCCGCATGGCACGCGACACATGGCACTGCACGATGGGCTCCCTGCAGGCGAAAAGTCGCAGTTTCATGAGCAGCGACGTCGAACGTCGAAGGCCGGAATGCTTCCATCGTGTGGCAGGTGAGACAGTCGTCGTTTCGCCCCCGCGTGGCCCCGGGCGCAAAGCGTCCTCCGTGCGGATCGCTGTGACAATCCACACAACGTTGATGGGCGGGATGAAAACGCACGTCGGCACCCCGCGCTCCCGCCGCAGCCTTCACGGGTCCTCCCGTCCGCCCCGGCCCGTGGCAGTCCATGCAGGGGACCCGGGCGTGCGCCCCGACGAGCCTGAACGGGGTCTTCTCGTGATCCCCGGCCGAGAACGTGCTGGGCTTGAAACCACCCACGGTGTGGCACGCGCTGCAGTCGGCGACGCTGCCGGCGACTGTTGCCTGTCCGGCGTGCGGGTCACGATGACACGCGCTACACATGGCAAAGGCTGGTTTCCTCCCCCACCCGGTCTTCTCATTGTGACACACGTCACACGCGACCGACGCGTGCTGCCCCCGTAGCGGGTATCGTGTCATGTCGTGATCGAAGCGCTCCCTTTCGATCACGCGGAATCCGGTGGTCACGTGACAGCTTGCACACCGCACGCCGAAACTACCCCGGTGCGGGTCCGCATGACATGCGCCGCACTCGTCGTGGGCCAGAGGCTTGTACAGAGGTATGGGCCGTCCCGCTGTGTCTTTCGCGACATTCAGATGCGCGGCTTCGTGACACTTCGCGCATTCCACCCGTGCGTGCAGGCCAGTGAGTGGAAACGCAGTTCTCGAATGATCGAATCCTGGAACGTGGCGCCACCCCTGTTCCGAATGACACCGCTCACAATCGTCCCCGAGTGCACGGGCGTGCACGTCCTGATGACAGGTTCGACAGTTTGAGTCGATTCCCATCCACACGACGCCTCGCTTCGTCTTCAACAGGCTGAACACGTCTTCAGCCACGTTCGCCCTGGCATGGCACTTACTGCACTCCACGACGGCATGCTTGCCCTTCAACAGCCAACCGGTTCTAGCATGGTCGAACTTCTCCGGGCTCTTGTCCGGCCACGCCACCAGAGCAAAGTCACGCCCCCCGTGATCAGGATGGCAGCGGGCGCAGGCTTCCGCCCCTTCGCGCCCGTGAAATCCCCTTCCCCTTTTCACCAGCAACGCGACCTCCTCGTGACACGCCCTGCACTTCCGGTCCATTTCGCCTTCGCCTTTTCCATGACATTTCACGCAACCCAGGTTTCCTTCCAAGGCCGCGTGTGCCGTCGCGAGCGGCCCGGGTGAAACCTGCGCCTGTGCCGCCGTCGCAAACACCGGCGCGAACCACGCCAGCGCAACCAGTGAGCGGATCACTCGTCTCCGCCCGCCTGCAGACCAACGCCTACGCAAAGGTTGTTTCCTCCCTCGGCAACGGGATGTCCTTCTTCACTATACTTATCCCGATCTGCTCGAGGAACTTGAACGGCGGATCGCCCCCGACCCGCACGACAACGATGTCGTTCGGAATGACTTCTTCGCGGCCTTCCACGTCGAGTACGACCTCGTGTTCGCGGATTTCACGGACACGGCTCTGCATGAGCAGACCGATTGCGCCCGAGCCGACCGCTTCGTCCAGCTTCGAACGATTGCGCTCCTTGATCCGATGGAACGTTGCGGCGCGGTAGCTGAGCGTCACGCTCGTTCTGTCCTGTCGCGCGAGCCCGACTGCCGACTCCACCGCGCTGTCTCCACCGCCCACAACCAGCATGCGCTGTCCTGCGAACGATTCCATGTCCACGACGTCGTAGATGACCTTGGCCAGCTCTTCGCCGGGAACACCGAGACGGCGCGGACTCCCTCTGCGGCCCATCGCGAGCACCACACGACGCGAACGGAAGACCGCATCCGGCGTCTCCACGTGGAGGATCGAACCTCTTCGCTCGACATTCACGACGCGGTGATTCGTGCGCACATCGAGCCCGGTCTGGGCCACTATCTTTTCCCACACGCTCAGCAACTGCTCCTTTGATGCATCCGAAACCCACAGGTCACCATACAGCGGAACCGAGACCGGTTCCGCGAGGAGGAACTTCGCGCGTGGGTACTTCCGAATTGTGTCCGCCAGCGTGCCCTGTTCGAGCACCACGTAGCGAAGATCGCGCTGTTTTGCCTCCAGGCCCGCGCTCAAACCGGCAGGGCCGCTGCCAACCACCACGACGTCCAGCACGCCGGCGGGCGCGGGTGCGCCGGTGCCGGCCAGGTCGGTGGCGATGTGTTCGATTGCAACCTTGGCTTCGTTGATCGCGTTCTTGATCAAACCCCGGCCACCCAGCTCGCCCACGATGTACACGCCGCGCACATTGCTTTCGAAGTCCATATCGAGTTGCGGAACCTCCACACGGTGCACCGACCGTCCCGTCGCAAGCACGATCCCGCCCACCGGGCATGCCGCTACACACTCTCCGTGTCCCTGGCACATCGCCATGTTCACAGTGGCGAGCTTCCCGACCAATTTGATGGCGTCCGGCTCCGGGCAAGCCGAAACGCACGTACCGCACCCCACACACAGATCGGCGCGTACAACCGCGTGCGCCTTCGCCCCATCATCGGCCCCTTCCTCGAGAACGACGCTTGCCGACACCACTTCATAGAGCTGCGCCGGAACACCGCACTTCGGACAGCGCATTGCTCCCGGGGGAACCGGGGCATGGCATCGGAGGCAAGTCGTGGCCCTCGAGTCCCCGGCGCGCTGCTTCATGTGCCAAGCGACGAAGAACATCGTGAGCAAGCCCAGGCCAACGGCCGTGACAATCTCGATGATGCTGTGACCGCCTAGAACCACGTTGCTCCTACCGCGACCACAACTACGACATGGACCGTAACGGCGATGAAAGCGGTGATTGCGAAAGGTCGATGGGCCGCGTGCCAGTGGCGGAAGATCGACTGGGTCACGTCGAGCAGGCGCGCTTGCTGGCTGAGCGCCATCTGACGGCGCGCGAGGATCGCAACCGTGCCCAGCCTGGCCGCGTCTGTGGCTCCGCGCACAATCAACTGGCGTCGAAGACGGCGCACCGCGTGGCCGCGCGCAAGATCATCTTTCACCATCTGCGTAAAGGCCCGAAAGACTCCGGCTCGGATTGGAGCAGTATCGACCTTGAGGATTTCCTGAACGTCCATGACCGACAATCCGGTTGCATCGGCGATTTCGGCCAGGAGGGCGCGCTGTTGCGCGGAGACTTCACCGAGCCCCAACTCGATCCCGTTGCGACTGCGCGGGATACGAACATAGAGATAACGTCCCGCGAAACCCGACGCGCAGACGATCAGCATCGCAATGTAGCCCAGCCCGATTAGGCCACCGACACGGAATCCGGCGTGAATGGCCCCGAGCAACGGAAGCACCATTCCCACACCGATGTGGACGTCGAGCCACCGCGGCACCGCACCCAACCACGCGACACTCCGGAAACGCTTGCGAAGCGGAAAGAGCCACATGAAGAGGAAACCCGCGAACGTGGCAAGTCCCGCGCTCTGTCCGACGTAACCCGACGGCTTGAACCAGAGATGGAGCGGGTGACGAAGGCGCTCGGCTGCGGAGGCGATGTAATACGGGGCTCCAATCAGGGCGACCACTGCGAGCAGCAGCAGCGGGATCCAGACAACCCGGCCTGGGCCTGTTCCACGCGGCACCGTTCTCGGAAGGCCGGCAGGCGATTCAGATTCTTTCTTCACCGGAAACGCCATTCCCTCTCCGAGACCCCGGCAGTAGAAGAAGACTGGAATTCCTCTGCGGAGACGGGGACGAGTGCCCCGTGGAGCAGCGCAACTCCCATGCCTTGAAAGCAGTTGGGACGATCGGGAGACGACGCGCAACGGCACAGACGCGCGGGCAACGACTGCACTTCGGCGGCCGAGCGAACGGAAGGCAAATTGCACATGTGAGAACGCCGACACCGGGGCGGGATAACAGCCGTATCATGCGCCTCTCCACCGATCGCGCACAAGGTGCTTTCTGAAGAGAGGGCGTACTTCGCTGGATCAGCCGGCCCCGACTCCGTCACGCCAGGGGTAAACCCGGACCTCAGGGGGCGGCGCCCGCCGGTCGCCGGGCCAGGTCACGCCGGGCGACGAAGACCGACTCGATCCGATCGA
>CAZPUV010000140.1:0-7263 GCA_964589805.1 uncultured bacterium
ACGACCGCCCACGCGCTACTGGCATCACCGATGGCGACGGTGATCGTGTCGGGAGAGACGGTCAGGCCGAACACGTCGAGCCTCCGGGCGCCGAACGCGGCCATGATCTCCGGGTCGAACTGCGGAAACACCACCCGCGCGAGGCTCCCGTCGGTGAGTCCATGGTCCGCCCGCCAGTGCGTCCTCTCGGAGACCGAATCCACGGAACCGCCGGACCAGTGCGCCGCGTCGAGGAAGGTCAGCATCGCGCCCTGCCACGCGGTCGCGTTGTTGGTCGATGTCAACACGACGCCGGGGCGGCCGTCGCCGTCGATGTCGTGCGTGCGGACCTCCCTCGAAAGACCGCATGTGTAGTACCGGCCCTTTTCCAGCAGGTGCCGCGGCCGGTCGGGATCGAGAACGTACCAGACCACGCACGTCGGATACCAGATCCCGTGCTGCCACCGGACCACGATGTCCTCGTTCCCGTCGCCGTCGAAGTCGTCCGCGCAGACGCTCGAACAGTCCCCTCGCCACGCGCAGGTGCTGCACGCGAAGAAGCGCCCGCCGCTTGCGATCCCGGCGGGGAAATGTCGCGAGGCGTCGCGCTCGGAGATCTCAATCGACCAGAGCAGGCTTCCCGTCGTGAGGTCCCGCCCGTTCAGCCGCCCGCCGCCCGGCCCCGCGGGGAGCGTCGAATAGATCACCATCGAGGCCCGCTCCCACGGTGCGATGAATGCGAACTCCGTGGGCGTGGCGAGCAGGGAGTCCCACAGCACGCGACCGGTACCGGCGTCACGCACGCCGATGCGGGGCTTGCCGCAGGCAAAGATGAGGACGGGATCGAAACTCGTCCGCGGGCGAACCAGGAACAACCCCGCGACGGCCAGAGCCAGCGCCGCCGCGACGACAACCGCGCGTCTCGGCCCGGAGAGCGGTCGTTCGCCGCGTCCCGTCGCCGACAATGTGGTGCTCTGTCTCCCGAGGAGATGATCCGACGACGTTCCCAGCGCGCGTGCGATCCGGTGCAGTGTCTTCGCGGACGTAACACTCGCCGACCCGTCGAGGACCGCGGCCACCGTGCGCGGGTCGAGGGTTGCGATGACCGCGAGCGAGCGCGCGTCCAGACCCCGCGCGTCGCACAGCGTCTGGATTCGCTCCCGGATGGCCGGATTCGAGATGTCGATGTTGCCCGGCATCGCTGGACCCCCTCCCCCTGGCCCGCCCGGTCAGCCGCCCGGCGCGCGGGGCCGCCCGGCACCGAACAGGACGCGCTTCTTCAACCACTCGTCCAGGTAGCCGCCCGCGAACCGCTCGCGCGCGTCGGCCGGCCACGTTGTCAGCACCCTGCGCATGACGTCGGTGAGTTCCGCCGCGACCGGTTCGAGGGACGCGTTCATCGTGACACGCACGCAATCGTCCTTGCGCCCGATCCCGACGCACGCGTCCATCCAGACGGTCCCGTCGTCGTCCCGGCGGCACCGGACGCTCGTCACGACCAGGCGCGGGCCGGCGAGCAGCGCCATGAACTCGTCGTCGAACTTCGGAAACACCACCCGCGCGCGCGCGGTGTCGCGCAGCGGGCAGCCCGGCGCGAAATGGGAAAGCAACGCCAGTGAGTCCACGGAAGCACCGGTTTGCGCGGGTTCATCGATGATGACGATCATGCCGGCCTGGTAGGCGCGCGCGTTGTTCGTCCCGTAGAGAATCGTCTCGTCGCGTCCGTCGCCGTCGACGTCGAAGAAGGTCGCGTTCTCGATGGCGCCGCAACTGTAGTAACGACCGAACTCGGTGCCGGTCGCGTCGAGAAACGCCACGAACGACGGATACCAGGGCACGTGGTGCATCACCGCCACGAGTTCGGGCGTGCCGTCGCCGGTGATGTCGTGCGCGTGCACGCGCGGCGCGTGGAAGCGTCCGTTGCCCAGCACGCCGGGATCGAAGACCTTCGCCGGGAGCGAGTCCGGGGGCGCGAAGTCCCACACGACTTCCGCGGTGCGGGCGTCGCGCGCGCGCACGAGGAAGTCGCCCGGTGTCCGCATGCCGTAGACCACGAGCCGTCGTCCGCGGGCCGGGATCGCCGTCGCCGTATAGATGATGTCGGCCTCCGCGAAACGGCTCAACGTCCGCCCGGAGCCCGGGTCCACCACCGAGATGCCGCGGCCGTCGTCGGTGAACTCGAGCCGCAGGGGTTCGCCCGCGCGATCACGGGCGATCCACACCACGCCGACCGTCAACAGGATTGCGGCAACCGCTCCGAGGGCGAAAAGCGGGCGCCGGTCGCGCACCGGGGATGGCGCGACGGGGCGGACGGCCGGCGCGAGCAGCACGCGCTCGAGCCGGGAGAGCGTACGGGGTGTGACACGCGTACGCGTGCCGGAGAGAACCTCGTGCACCACGCGCCGCGACACGCGAGCGCGCCTGGCGATCATCGTCTCGTCGAGACCGGCGGCGCCGGCGCGCAGACGCGCGAGCATCGCCGGATCGACGTCAATCCCGCGGGGCATCGTGGGGTGACTTTCCGTTCGGGCGGTCCGGAGACGATGAGGTCTCGCCGGCGGGGTTGCTCGACGTCGTGGCGATATCGGCCCGGGCCGGGCGCGGCTCACGGGATTCCTCGCCCCTCTGCGGCCGGTCCACGCGCCCGGCGCCCCACCGCTCGTAACGCGACGACCAGTTCGACAACAGGTTTGCAACCTCCGTCGCGGGCAAGTCGGGGGCCCGGGAAGATACCCTCGACCGGAACGCGTCCGACTGCTCCACGCGGAGCGGTTTCAGTGCGCCGTCGAGATAGAGAAGCACGGGCGCGTCCGTCCCGACCCACACCAGGAACCGCGCCCGGTCGTCGGAGCCCTCCGGCAGCAGGCGGGTCTCCCAGGACTTCACGCTCCCCCGGGGCAACGCGTTCATGATCGGCTCGTCGAATGCGGGGAACCAGACACCGGCGAGCGAATTGTCCGCGAGCCGGCAGTCCGGGTCCGAAACCAGGTCCGGTGACGCCCCGGAGAGGTGATCCTGGTCGAGAACGATCAGCGAGAATCCCTGTTCCGCTGGATGGCTCGACGTCGCGGCGAGGAGGATCTCGTCTCTTCCGTCCCCGTCGAAGTCGGCGGCAAGGTGGAAGGTGACTTCACCGGAGACGTAGTAGCTCCCGCGCACCGATCCGTTGCCGGCATACACGCGTATCCGCGAGAGCCCCGCGTGGTCGAGAGGTGCGAAGGGTACGATGAGCTCGTCGATGCCGTCGCCGTCGAGATCCGCGAACATCCGGGCTTTGACAGAGGAGCGGTAGCGTTGCCAGGAAAGCGTTCTGTCGTGCCCGACCGGGCCCACCGCTCTCACGCGTTCCATCCGCTCCCCGTGATCGAGGAGATCGGCGACGATCGCCTCGCCCGTTGCGACGCGGTAGACGAAGAAGGCGCCATTCTGCTCGTGGTCCCGCCCTTCGAGGCCGACCATGAGCACGCGCTCCCCGTTCCATACGGCGGATTCGTGGCGCGCCACCCGCACGCGATAATCCACGGCCCATTTCTCGCTATTCAGGAACGGGTCGACGGCCTCGATGCGCCGCCCCTCATTTGCGACGCGCATCTCGATCAGCGACGGATGCGCCCACCGTGGCTCCGAACGGTTCGCGCGGAACGCCACCGCGACGGCCGCGAGCGCGAGAGCGAAGGCCGAGCCCGCGAGTGCGATGTTCCGTCTGCGCAACGGTCGCTTCCACGGCGCGGGGCGCGTTTGCGTCGGCGCCGGAACCGTCGGGGCCTCGTCGGTGCCGTGGAGCAGGTAATTCGTCGTCACGCCGAACACCGTCGCCAGGAGCCGGAGCGTCTCCTCGCGCGGCAGCTTCACCCGGCCCCGCTCCAGCCGGCGGATGTGCTCCGGGTGCAGACCGATGGGGTCGAGTGCCCGAATCTCGGAGGTCAACTTCTCCCGGGACCACTTTCGGGCCTTCCTCAGTTCGAAGAGCCTCTGCGCGAACGCCTCACCCGGATCGGGTTCGCCATCCACGATCCATCCGGGGAACGTCTTCAGTTCGCGGGCAAGATCTAAAAGAATCTCGGGATGAATCCATTCGCGCGAACCGTCGAGCAACTCGGCGAGGTAGGAAACCGAGCAGTTCGCCTGCAGGGCAAGTCGCTCGGACGTCAGACCCGACCGTCGAACTGCGACGTTCAGTCGCTCGATTGCGCCGGCGTTCAGCCGCTGCAGGTTGTGCGAAGCGGGGTCCTCCGCTCCAGGGGGGCGGTTGCCACCGCGCATCCTGGCCCCGGAGCGATTCCTGTATCTGTCTATATACGATGCGATTGCACGCGTCAGCGGGTTCATGTTGGAACCAGTGCGGCGGTGCGAAAACGCAGAAACCGCTGCACACTCCCCTTTGTGGGCGTTGTCGGCGGGGTGTGTCCGACGGGACACGCGCCGATCATCCACCCGGAATATGGAAACGCGCGAGCGCGGCTGCCAACCCCCGGCACTCGTTGGTGCGTGGTCCGGCGGAAGGCGGATCGTGCGTTTCCAGAACTGACGGCTGCCACACCAGTGTAGCCGGAAAGCGCATGGTGAGGAAGAGGGAATCATCGATCAGGACCGCTCCGCGTGCTGATCGCGGTGTGGTGGGCGCCCGCTCCCGAACCGGAACTGTCACCGCACGGCTGCTGGTGGTTCCAATCGGACGGGCGCCCGCTTCCAAAACGGAACCGTCAACAACGGCTGCTGGTGGTTTCGAACGGACGGGCGCCCACTTCTCTCCGGGGCGCGATATGTGGCGTTGCCGTGTGCCGAAACCGCGCCGCGCAAGACGGCTGCGGTCAGGACGCCCCCACGGCTTCGCCACTCTTCACCGTGGTGGGACGGGGTTGGACCGGTCGCTCCCCGGCCGGTCCGGCCTCTCCCGCCGCGGTGTCCCGGATCGCGGAGACCCGTTCCGGCTCTCATGAGAAACGCACTCCTGCTGCTGGGCCTGCTGGCCATCCTGTTCCTGGGTCTGTGGATCGTGACGTGGGGGAGGAGGCCCGCGCGGCGGGATGAGACTCCCGCGGTGTCCGATCAGGTCCGGCTTGCCGCTGCGTGCTATACTGCGCGCTCCCCATGGGCCGAACGCACCGCGATCGAAAGCCCGCGCGAGGGCAGACACCCCGTCGTGTTCCGGCACCGTTGCTCGACGTCGCCGTCGTTCTCCTGACGCTCGTCTGCTTCTGGCCGCTCGTCCGTTTCTTCTTCGCCCAGGACGACTTTCCCCTGATCGAACAGGCCACGCGCGGACTGCGCGAAGCAGTCGGGGGCTTCTTCACCGACCGGCCCGGACAGTTCCGTCCGCTGACCAAGGGGCTCTACTTCGTTGCAGCGTGGCCGCTGTTCGGGTTGAACCCCGTCGCGTACCACGTCACCTCGATTCTGCTCCACGCCGCGAACGCGCTGCTCCTGGGGGCACTTCTTCGCCGCATGGGGTTTTCGTCGGCCACGAGCCGGTTCGTGGCGGCGTTGTTCGCGTTCAACGTGGCCTTCATGGAAGCGATCGCGTGGATCTCGTGCGTCCAGCAGCTCATCGGAAGCGCGTTCATGCTTCTCGCGCTCGTCTTCGGGATCGACGCGCTCGAGAACCGCGCCCGGGGCCGGCGCGTGGCGTCTGCGCTGGCGCTGGTCCTGGCACTGTCGAGCTACGAACAGACGCTGGCGGCACCCGCGGTCCTGTTCGGCTGGTACGCGATGCGGCGGGGTCTGCGCGCGCTTCCCGGCGCCGTAAGGCGGTTCTGGGAGCAGCCGGCGATCCTCGTGCTGTATCTCGGGTTCACACTCGGCGTGCGCGGCGTGCCGGACAGCGGGCCGTACGTGATGAGTGTCGGCGCCCACGTCCTCGACAACCTGCGCGAGTACACCGGGATCGCCTGCGCGCTGTGGATGGTGTTTCCCTCCTACGGTCTCCCGGACGGTTTCACGGTGTCACATGCCGTGCTGATCGTGCTCACGGGATTTCTCGTCTTCCGCCGCCGGCTGAAGGAGATCGCGTTCGGTCTGGGAACGTTCCTGGCGCTGCTCGCGCCCGTCCTCTTCACGCGCGACCACACCCACTCGTTCCATCTCTACGTTCCGGCCGTCGGGGTCTGGTTTCTCGCCGCCGTGGCAATGGACGAACTGCTCGCACTCGTTCCGGCCGCCGCCAGGAAGCCCGCACGAACCCTCATGGCCGGCGTGGCCGTGGTGGTGTTCACGGGTTCCACCCTGGCGCTGCGCGAGAATACCATGGCGACGTTGAGCGAGTCCGTACCGCTCGCGCGGAGTTTCGTGCTCCGCCGGGCCGTTCTGGCGGAACGCATGTTGAACGACATCGGTGTGCGGACGCGGCTGAAAGGCAGGCCGGGACGCATGGTCCTCCTGTACCAGCAGCCGCAGTACGTCGCCAACTGGCGCAATGTCTACAGCGCTCTCGGCGAGGGGAGCGCCGTGCGCCTCTACCTCGGGAGTCCCGATCTCGAGGTGCAGTTCGTCCCGCCGCTGGACATCCCGCTGCCCGACGACCCCGACGTCGAGGTGATGGTCTATTCCGAACTGGGCCGGTGCTACACGGCCGCAGAAGTGGCGGACGCCCAGCGCCGGAGAGCGGCGTCGCAGGGACGCAGTCCCGTCACGCCGGGCGATACGACCTCGGTCGTCGCGCCGGCCGAATAGAGTCACGACGGCAATTTATCCCCCGGTGCGGTGCGGGGACCGATTGCGGTTCCGTACGTGCCGGCGCCCGTGATAAGATTCCCCCGCTGACCGAATCACGAAGTTCGACCAGCAGCCGTGATCGCTCGGGCCGCGCTCGGGGGTGAAGGTTTGTTGGTGTCCGCACATCGTTCCTCGAGTTTTCACAAGAGTCAGATTGTAGTTCACGACACGCTCGCGACGGCGCAGCAGCCGAATGCATGTGGTGCGCTCGCACGTGTCCATAATCCAAGAGGTGAGTCACATGCGTAGACTGTCAATTGTGGTTGTTACTCTCGTCTTCGTCCTGCTGCCGATGCTCGCGCTGGCGCAGCCGGTGCCCGGCACCTACACCTCGCCGTTTCGCGGCGGAAACGTCCTCAACGGGCGCGCCTCCGTGGCGCGTCAGGGCGTGAACTCCGGCAACCCGAAGATCTTCCACGGCCAGTCGTGGAACGGCTCCATGCTGGGGACGCAGTGGGAGATCAAGTGCGGTGTGGAGACGACCATCACGCCGCCGGATTACTCGCTGTACAACCCGGTCACGGGCAACGGGTTCTTCACGTATCACCTGACGTTCAACGGCGGGACGTTCAC
>CAZPUV010000141.1:0-6191 GCA_964589805.1 uncultured bacterium
GGCATCCCCCGGGCGGGAGCAGAGAGCATCGCGGCGAACAGGAGTGATGAAATCAGGCGCGGGGTCGACATCGTCGGCGTGAACGGTATCACACGCCGCCGGAAACAGAAAGGCCCGGGGCGCGCATCGGCCCCGGGCCTCGTCGGGAAACTCGCCGTCGTCAGGCGATTTCGATCTTCCTGCCCACCTTCTCGGGCACCTTGGGCAGCGTGACGGTCAGGATCCCGTTTTCCATGCGGGCCTTGACACCGTCGCGATTCACCCCGTTGACGCCGAATGAGCGCTCGAACCGCTCGGCACGGTACTCGCGGCGGATGACCCCCGTCTCCTCCTGCGTCTCCGTCTTCTCGCCCTTCACGACGAGGACATCACCCTCGAGATTGATCGAGACGTCCTTCTTGTCGAGACCCGGCATCTCCAGGGCGAAGATGAACGCGTCCTCGGTTTCGCGCACGTTCGTGCGCGGGAGGCGGAACGACGTCCACGACTGATCGTCGGGACTGGCGCTGGAGAGGAACCGGTCGAGCGTCGGCACGCCCCAGTTCAGGCGGTCGAACAGCTGGTCGAGGGGGCTGGCGGGCAGTTCGTACTTCGTGAGTTTCATGGTCTGATGACCTCCCTTGGTTCTCATGTTCAGTGCGTCGGTTTCAGCAATGCGTCTCTTGATCACGTATTCGTGGGATAGTCATTGCAGAGGCCGTGCCACCCGCGGGTAACCTTCTATCTACTTATTATATAATGTGTTACATCGCTTGTCCCGGCGGTGGACCCGCAGGTCCGCCACGGGACTGACAGCCAGACCTGACATCATGGCATAATCTGAGCTGAGGGGCCGGACGCTCTGTCACACGGGCGCCGACGTCTCCGCCACGTCCAGCCGGGCGCGCCGGGGTTCGGCCAGCCGGATGCTCGCGACCGTGTTGGCCAGCGCCGCCGCCAGCCCCACGGCGAACAACACGCGGTAGCCAAGTGTCTCCATCACGACCCCGCCGAGAATGGGGCTCAGCATGAAGGGGAAAGACAGCGAGTTCATGAACCCCACGTAGAGGGGCCGGCGGTCGCGGGGAGCGGACTCGAGCAGGTAGGTGTGGTTGGCGACGAACCTCCCGCTGCGCACGAAGCCGTTGAGGAAGAAGGTGGAGGCGACGATCCAGAACGCCGTGAACGAGCCGCTCGCCGCGGCGGGCACGCCCGGCCAGGTGAGTACGAGCATGACGACCGGGGGGAGAATGCTCGCCACACCCGTCGAAACGAACACGATCCGGTTTCCGCGCCGGTCGAGGAGCGGCCCCCAGACCAGATTGGACAGCACGCCCGATCCCACCCAGATGGAGAGAAACAGTCCCACGCTCGCCTGCGAGAAACCGAGTTCGAGGTAGGCGTATGTCGCGTAGAACGGAAACGCCATCGCGGTCAGCTGGTAGAACACGCGCATCAGGAAGTAGGTGCGGTAGTCGGGCATGCGCTTGAGCATCGCCACGCCGTCGGCAATCTGGCGCCGGATGGGCAGCGGCAGGGTCACGTGTTCGGCGGGAGGCTCGCGCACGAACAGGTACGCGACAACCCCGGTGGTCGTGACGATCCCCCCGATGATGATCAGCGCGCCGTAGTCGTAGGGGAACGTCTTGCCGGTGAGCCCCAGCACGCGCGCTCCGGACTCGACGGCCCGGTAGAACGCGGAGTTGGCCCATCCCGCGCCGGGGTCGCCGTCAAGTACCGCGGCGATCACGAGACCGGCCAGGACTCCCAGCACCCCGCCCAGGACGCGGCGGCCCGCGAAGAAGGCCCCGCGCTCGCCAACGCCCACCGTCTTCGACGTGATCTCCAGAAAGGGCACGCCGGCGACTCCGGCCGCGATCGCGTTGATCGAAAGCCCCACGATCACGCTGACCATGAGGAGCCGCGGATGGTCGGGGCCGATGAGGTACACGCTCACACCGGCGCCGACGAAGCCGAGAAAACGAAACGCGGAGGAGGCCGCGTAGATCGACAGCACCTTGCGGCGGGACTGGGCGATGCTGGCGACGAACACCTGCGGGAAGAACCAGCCGGCCGTGAATGCGGCGCTGACGAAGCCCACGACGATTCCGGAGCCGCCGAGTGCCACGATGAACACGGGCAGCACCGTGAATGGATCCACGAAGGCATTGCCCACGTTGACGAGCATGCCGTTGATGATTCCGAGCGTATGGTTGCGTCTGGATGCCGTCATGATCACCGGGGAGCATCAAGCTAGCGCGTGGCGCGCACCGTGGCAAGCGGAGACCCCGGTCGGCTATACTGTCCCGGGGCCACGCAGCAACCGGGGCCCGCCGGGGCCGACAGCGAACGGGAGCCGCATGATCAAGGGACTGGGAGTCGACGCCATCGAAATCGCGCGCATTGCGCGCGTCCACACCGAGTATCCGGAGCGGTTCCTCGCCCGGATCCTCACCGCCGCCGAGCGGGACTACGTGCTCCGCTTCGCGGACCCGGCCCCGCGCATCGCGGGGCGCTTCGCGGTCAAGGAGGCGTGCATGAAAGCGCTGGGAACCGGCTGGGGAAACGGCGTGCGCTGGCGGGACATCGAGGTGACCCGCCTCCCCGGCGGCGCCCCCGTCGTCCGCCTGCACGGCCGTGCGGCCGAGATCATGCGCGGCCGGGGCGCCTCCGTCGCCCACTGTACGATCACGCACACCGACGACCACGCGATGGCGGTCGTCATCCTCGAGTAGGCTGAGATCGGCGGCGTACCCCGAGACCGGGAGACACGGGAAGCACGAGCCGGCCTTCGCGCACCTGGACGCCGTCGAACGGATCCTCGGCCAGGAGCAGGTTTCCGTCCAGGTCCGCCCAGTCTGCGAGGGGGCTCACGTGCGCGGCCGCGGTCACGCCGAGTGAAGTTTCGATCATGCATCCAATCATGACACGCAGGCCGTGTGCGCGCGCGATCTCGATCATCCGCAGCGCCGGCGTTATTCCCCCGCACTTCATGAGCTTGATGTTGATCGCGTGCCCCTGATCGTGGCACCGCGCGACATCGTCCTCGCCCTCGATGCTTTCGTCGAGAACGATGGGCAAAGGACTCAGGCGCTTCAACTCGCGCAGCCCGTCCTCGTTTTCGTGCGCGATCGGTTGCTCGCAGAACTCCACGCCGCGCCGGTACAACTCCACCGTCTTCTCGAGAGCCGTCTCGACGTCCCAGCCCTCGTTGGCATCCGCGCGTACGACCTTGCCGCTGCGCGCGATCACGCGGTCCACGATCTCGATGTCGCCGGGAAGACCGACCTTCACCTTGAGCACCCGGTACGGCGCGGCGGCGTCGACCTTGGCGTCGATGACCTCCGGCCGGTCGAAACCGATCGTGAACGACGTGAGCGGCGCCAGCGCGGAATCCGCCCCGATGAGTTTCCACACCGGGGCGCCTTCCCGCCGTCCGCGATGATCCCACAGCGCCATGTCCAGCGCCGCGCGCACCGAGGCGTGCCGCCGAAGAGCCTCGTGCAGATCATCGCCGGGCCGGTTGAGCCTCTCCTGTACGCGGCCGGGATCTCCGTCCAGCATGCGGCCGAGTGAGTTGACCGCGGCGCGCACGCTCATCGGGGTCTCTCCGTAGAATTCCTGCGGTGCCGCTTCGCCGATGCCGGTGACGCCGTCCGCGGACAGGCTGACGATGAAGACATCGCGCGCCTGCTTCGTGCCGCGCGCGATCTGGAACGGAAGCGCCGTCTCTACGCGAATCTGCTCGATCTCGAGTTTCATCCCGACTCCCGTCTCACGCGGTCCGCGACTCCGGGCGCAGTGCTTCCAGAATCGACGCGGCTCCGAAGCGAACCGCATCGGTCGCCACGCGGCCGGTCTCGTGCGCCACCCGGGCGACGACGCGACGGGCCTCGGCTTCGGGCAGCGCGCTCGTGTTGAGTGCCACCGCAACCACCTTCGCGGGCTTGTACGGCCGCATCATGTCTTCGTATGCACCGATGACACTGGCGAGAGGCGGTATGGCGACGTCGAAACGCCGGTAGTGCGTCCGCCCCGGCACGTGGGCCAGCACCATCGCATCCGGCATCGCCCCGTACATGATCCCGAGCGTCACGGCTGCGAACCCGGGGTGCATGAGCGCGCCCTGGCCCTCCACGAACACGACGTCACTGTCGCTTCCCTCGAGGTTCACCAGGGCTTGCGTCGCGCCGCCGACGAAGTCCGAGATCACGCGATCCACCGGGACACCGCGTCCCCGCAGGATGATGCCGGTCTGCCCGGTGGCGGCCCACGCCGAACGCATCCCCGCTGCGCGCGCCGCTCGGTCGAGTTCGACCACCACCGTCATCTTGCCCACGTTGCAGTCTGTGCCCACGGTCAGCACGACACGGGCGCCGGAGCGGCAGCCCTCGCCCGTCGAAACGGCGCGCACCTCGGGAACCCGCCTCACGTCCCACACGCGCGCGCCCGACGCGCGGGCCAGCGCACGCAGATCGTCGTCGTCGTCCAGGAACTGGTGGAGGCCGCTCACCACGTCGACACCGGCTTCCAGGCAGCGCGCGATCGTGGCCCGATCGCCGGGGTCGAGCGCACCGCCAGTGGGTGCCACGCCGACCACGGCCACCTCCGGACGATGGCGCATCGCCTCCTCCATCGTCGCCACGATCGGCGCGCCGCCGCCAAAGCCGAGGGCCTCCTGCACCGTGCGCCCGGCGCGCGACGAGTCCAGCACCACCGCGACGTCGTCTGGAAGGTACATCGCGATGCACGCCGCCGTCTTGGCGTCCGAGGAAGAGAACTTCCCGTCGGCGAGGAGCAGGATTCGCCTCCCCGCCACCGGAAACGGAGCGGATACGATCGGGGACGCCATGCTGGTATCAGTCGAATTCGTCCACGATCACGCCGACCAGGCGCTTGAGGATGTCGTCGAGGGTCGTCATGCCGATGCACACTCCGTCGGCGCGCCGGATCATCGCCATGTGCCTTCCTCCTTCGCGCATCTGCACGAGCACGTCGGACAGGCGGGCGTCTTCCGGCACCGTGTACGGCGGACGGATTCCCTGCACCAGCTCGTCGAGACTGCGGGCCGTGACGAACTCGTGCACGGAAACCACACCCACCACATTTCCGCGGCTGCCCCGGAACACGGGGTAGCGCGAGAACCGCTCGCGGGCGATCACTTCGCGCTGGGACTCGACCGGCGCGTCCCCGTCCAGCATCACCACGGCTTCGATGGGCGTCATCACGTCTCGCATCGACAGCGCTTTCATCTCGATCGCCCGATCGATCAGCGTCGTCGTCTCGGGAGCGATGAGCCCTGCACCTCTGCTGTCGCCGATATGGAAGAACAGCTCCTCCATCGACACGTTGAGCAACCGGGACGTCGGCGTGATCGGCAGGAACCGCGTGAACGCGTCCGAGAGCAGCGAGAACGTCCGCACGATGGGATAGAGAACCCATGTCAGCACGCGCAGAATATCGACGACGGTCAAAGCGGCGCGCGTCGCGTAGTAGAGGAACAACCCCTTGGGGATGATCTCGTTGAAAATGAGCCACACCGGCACCAGGAACAGCGTGGCGACGGTCGGACCGTTGTTGCCGAAGTGCCGCGTCGCGAGCGCCGTGAGCGCCGAGGTGCACCCGATGACCGCCAGGTTGTTGCCAACGAGCACCGAACTCAGGAGAAAGCGCGGATTCTCGAGCAGATCCAGCACCTGCCGCGCCCGGCGGTTCCCCGTCGCGGCGAGGTGTCTGAGCCGGAGACGGTCCGCGGCGATGAACGCCGTCTCGCTCCCGGAGTAGAACACGCCGAACACGAAGGCCGTCAGGGCGATGAGGATCAGGTCGACATCGCTCACAGTTTCTCCACCCGGATCTTGCGAATCCGGTTCGGTTGCGCCGAGATCACGTGAAAGCGCAGTCCCTGGGCCACGATCGTCTCGCCCTCGCGGGGAATCCGCCCCACGATCCCGAGCACGAAGCCGGCCACGGTTTCGTGCTCGTCGTCCCGGAGCGCCGTTTCGAAGACGTCGTTGAAATGATCCAGCTCCATGGTCCCCGCCACGACGATGCGCTTGTCGTCGATGCGCTGGAATGGCTGCGTTCTCGGTTCTCGCGCGTTGCGTATCTCGCCAACCAGTTGCTCCAGGATGTCCTCCATGGTCACGACACCCGCGAAGGAGCCATACTCGTCCAGCGCGATGGCGACGTGGATCTTCCGTGCCTGGAGC
>CAZPUV010000141.1:6201-7252 GCA_964589805.1 uncultured bacterium
GTACAGTTCCACGATGGACGCGGTCTCCTGGATGAAGAAGACCTCGCGCAGGCGCTCGCGCAGGTCGTCCTCGGAGGATGCCGCCCGCGGATCGACGAGGTCCTTCACGTGCAGGATTCCGAGGATGTCATCGGATGACTCCTCGTGGATGGGTATGCGGGACCTGCCGCTCGCCGCGAAGAGCTGCACGAGATCGTAACGTGTGGCCGTGACCGGCGCCGAGGTCACGTGGATGCTGGGCGTCATGATCTCCTTGACGACCTTGTGCTGGAACTCCAGCACGTGCGACAGAATCTCGTATTCGAACGCCCCCACAGCGCCCTCCCGGCGGCCGATGCGCACCGCTGTCAGCAGCTCGTCCCACGAATAGGAACGGCGCGTCGTTCCGATCTTCCGGCGCAGACCCTCGACCACACGTTCGGTGAACAGGGTCAGCGGCGCCCGGATGGGCAGGAAGACCGTGTGCAGTATCGAGAGCGGCATGGACACGTTCGAGGCGAAGCGCTGCGATACGTGCAGGGCCAGGGCCTTCGGCAGAAGTTCGCTGAACAGCATGATCAGCGCGGACATGAGCAGGAATGCGTAGCCCACGCCGCGCTCGCCGAACGTCTGCACCGCGATCGCGGTGGCGGCGCTGGTCACGAAGATGTTGACGGAGAGATTCCCCAGCAGAATCGTGATCAACAGGCGTCTTGGCCTCTCCAGCAGGCGTGAGACCCTGCGGCCGGCGGCGGAAGCTTCACGCAGGGCGCGCAGCTGCGAACGGGAGAGCGAGAACACGGCCGCTTCGGAGGCCGAGAAGAACGCGGATATCAGAAGAAGAACGACGAGGCCGGCAATATAGTAGACGAAGTCGCCCACGACGGCGGAACCGCCATCAACCCCCGAGCGCGTCCAGGGCGGAACGCGCCTGTCTGGCTTCCTCGGTGGTGGGGTACTTTTCGATCAGCGTCCGATACGCCTTGGAAGCGAGCCCGCGCTCCTCGAGCTGCATGTACGCCCGGCCGATCTTCAGGTAAGCGGGCGGAACGAGACGCGAGGTCGGGAAGTC
>CAZPUV010000142.1:0-7242 GCA_964589805.1 uncultured bacterium
GCTCCGCCGGCGGCCATGACGATGCCGTACGGCGTGGCGATCGGCATCGGTTCACTTGCAACACTGGCGGTGCACACGTGGCTCGGCATCTGACTGCAATGCTTCGTGGGAATCGCGGCCAGGCGGTGGTCGAGTTCGCGTTCGTGCTGCCGCTGCTGTTGCTCGTGTGTTTTGGCATCACGGAGTTCGGGCGCGCGTGGATGACGATGAACATCATAACGTCGGCCGCACGCGAAGGCGTTCGGCTGGCCGTTGTGACGGCTCCGAACATTCCGGCCGTTGAACAGCGCGTCCGGAACGTGTGTGGTGCGGCGGGTGTGACACCGTCCGCGATCACTGTCGTTCCACCCGATCCGGCCGATCCCGACCGGCGCACCAGCGTCACGGTGGAGACACAGTTCGTGGTGATTCCAGGGCGCTTCCTGGGGGCGTTCAGCGGAACGATTCCTTTGCGCACGACGTCGATCATGCGTCACGAGGCCCTTTGATCTAAGGCAGGGAACTTATGGACAAGAAAGGCATCGCATTGCTGGTGTTGGCCCTGGTCCTGGCGAGTGTGGCCGGTGCCGGCATGTACTTCTACCTCAAGGGAATGCCCATCGCGGCGGCGGAGGCCCCGGAGACGACACCCGTCGTCGTGGCCAGGGGCGACCTCACGTTCGGCACGACGCTGAAGGCGGAGCACCTCAAGGTGGTTGAGTTTCCGAGGTCTTCCGTGCCCTCGGGGACCTTCTCGACCGTCGACAGCGTTCTCAGCCAGACGACGAAGGTGTTCGTGGTCGGCGGTGAGCCCATTCTGACATCGAAGCTGTCGTCGATCGGCGGCGGCCTCTCCGTCCGCATCCCGCCCGACAAGCGTGCCATGAGCATCAAGGTCAACGAAGTGACCGGCGTCGGCGGCTTCGTGCTCCCCGGCGACCGGGTGGACGTCCTGGTCACGGTGGACAACGCGGCGGGTACCCGCAACGCGATCACCAAGACGATCCTCCAGGACCTCGAGGTTCTCGCCTCGGGAACGAAGACCGAAACCAAGAACAACAACAACGTGACGGTGCAGACCGTCACGGTGATCGTCGATCCCGACGGCGCCGAGAAGATGGCGCTCGCGGTCGACCAGGGCAGTGTCCACCTGGCGCTCCGCAACCCGGTCGATCGCAACCTGACCGAGGCGAGTTCCACGGACATTCGCACGGTCCTCGGCATGGAGAACGAAAGAAAGGTTGTCTATCGGCCCGTCCGCACGACGGTGACGAAGAAGGATCCGGTGCCGGTGGAGCCGAGCACGTTCACCATCATCCGCGATGGCAAGATCATGAAGCAGGAGTCGCCGACGTCGGCGAAGGAGCAGGCGCAGGATTGACGTCCTGCGTCGTCTCGTTCGTGCGGGCTCGCTTTTCGAAATGGAGTTCAAGATGTCTCGTCTGACCATGATAACACGATGTGTATCGCTTCTGGCTGTGGCGGGTGTCTTCCTGTGCGCTGCCGCGGTGGCGGGGGCGAAGGAGCCCCAGATCGACGTGATCGTTGGACAGTCGGTCACGCACACGCTCGATGCCAAGGTGAAGACCGTCTCCATCGCCGACTCGAAGGTTGCCGATGTCGTCGTCGCCGGTCCGCAAGAGGTGCTCATCAACGGCAAGGCCATCGGGCTCACGACACTCGTCATCTGGGACGAGTTCAACGTGTCGCGGATGTTCAGCGTCTCCGTTCGTGGCCCCTTCAGCGACCAGAAGATCGAGCTGCGCGTCAAGCTGGCCGAGGTCAACCGGACCCGGGCGTTCGAGCTGGGCGTCGACATCTTTGGAAAGAGGAGAGAGTACACCGCCGCCACCTACGGCGGTTCGGTGGCCACGCCGTCGATGCCGCTGGGGGTCTTCGGCGGCCAGGCGGTCGAGGGTCTGTCGGCGGCGTTCAGCTGGGTGAGCGGTACGGACGAGGTGTCGTCGATGATCCGCGCGCTCCAGAGCAACGGCGTGCTGCGCGTCCTCGCGGAGCCGAACGTGATTGCCGCGAGCGGCGAGTCGGCGACGTTTCTCGCCGGAGGCGAGATCCCGGTGCCGGTCGCGAGCGCCGGTGCGCAGGGCGGAACCACGGTGACGATCGAGTGGAAGGAATTCGGAGTCAAGGTCGGCTTCGTTCCCACGATCGTCGATACCGGTGTGATCAACCTCTCCGTTTCGCCCGAAGTCAGCAGCCTGGACTACGGAAACGCGATCGAGATCGCCGGCTTCAAGATTCCGGCGTTGCGCGCCCGGAAGGCCCGGACGACCGTCGAGTTGCGCGACGGCGAGTCTCTCGTCATCGGCGGACTCATCATGGAAGAGGAGAATGAGGTCCGCACCCGGATCCCGATCCTCGGACACATACCGCTCCTGGGCTACTTCTTCAGCGACACGCGAAAGGTTCGCACGGAGAACGAGTTGCTGATCGTGGTGTCTCCGCACCTCGTGCGCTCGCTGCCGCCCGGTGCGATCGTGAAACTCCCCGGAGGGGAGAAGAAGTAGGCGTCCGCCTGGACAGAGGGAACAGTCATGAAACGCCTCGGATGTCACAGTATCAGGCTCGGAAACAATCGCGGCAGCGTCGTCATCATGGCCGCGGTGGCGATGGTAGCCATGTTCGCGTTTGCGCTGCTGACGATCGACGGGGCCATTCTGGTGACGACGAAGAACCAGCTCCAGGCCGCCGCCGATGCCGCCGCGCTCGCGGGCGCAAGCGGCCTCATCGAGGGATCGCAGGCCACGGCGACCCAGCGGGCGATCAGGTTCGCGTCGTTGAACCAGGCCGTGCAGGATGTCAGGCGTCCCGTGACCATCACCGCGGCCGACGTGAGCTTCCCGGCCTCCGGGGTGATTCGCGTGCGCACGCACCGGACGGCCGCCACCGGGGACGCGTTGCGCACCTACTTCATGCGCATCGTCAACGCGGGAAGCAACAACCTGAGCGACATCTCCGCCGTTGCCGCCGCGCACGTCTTCGACGTCTGCGCAACCAGCTGCATCAAGCCGTGGGCGATCCCCGATCGCTGGAATGACATCAACGGAAACGGACGGATGGATGCCGGGGAGATCTACGATCCCGACGGGACGGGGTATCTGGCGCCGGGCGACGTTGGTGCGAGGGTCGTCCTGAAGGTGGGCAATCCCCAGCAGGCGATGGCGTCGGGCCAGTTCTATCCGATCGACCTGCCGCCGCTCGACTGCAATTGCGGCGAGAACCCCCAGACCGGCGGCGCGCAGTACCGGTGGAACATCGCCAACTGCAATCCCTACACCGTGGCGCCCGGTGACCGGTTGCAACTGGAGCCGGGGAACATGGTGGGACCGACGCGGCAGGGCATGCAGGAGCTCATCGACGCCGATCCGGGTGCGTACTGGGACAGCAGTGAGAAGACGGTCAAGGGTTCCAGGTATGGAAAGAGCCCGCGCATCGCCCTCGTGCCGTTCTTCGATCCGACCCTCCCACCGACTTCGGGCCGCAACTGGGTGCGGGTCGTCAAACTGGGCGCTTTCTTCCTGGAAAGCGTGGGGCCGGGCAGCGAGGTCAACGGGCGATTCATATCGCTGACCGCCGCCGGGACGCCGTGCACGACCGGCTCCGGAACGTCTTTCATCAAGGGCATTGCGCTGCTCGAATAGAAGAAGGAGTGGAGGTACATGGGGTCGAACAACAAACAGAGCTTGCGACTCGTGATCATTGACAGCGATGACGCGACACGCACGCGCGTAACACGCTGGGTGCGCGACAAGGGCGTCCGCGTGGTCGGCGAGTCGGAAGACAGCAGGGCGGGACTCCGTCTGGTGCGCGCGCTGCAGCCCGACCTCATCCTGCTCGAGCTGCCGCCGCAGGCGGCTTCCGTGATGGAATTCGTCAAGCGGATCCGAACGGAGTTCCCGGGAACGGGAATCATCCTGAGCGCCAGCCATGCCTCTTCGGAACTCATTCTCAGCGGCATGCGCGCCGGCGCCCAGGAATTCGTGGCGCGTCCGATCGACCAGGCGGAACTCGACCAGGCGATCGATCATGTCAAGCGACTCAACGGGTCGACGGTCGCGAGCGCGAAACGCGGAAAGGTGATCTCCGTCGCTTCGCCGAAGGGCGGAACGGGTGCGACGTCATTCACGGCCAACCTCGGGCTCGCATTGAACGAACGCACCAGTTCGAAAGTCCTCGTGGTCGACATGGGTTTCCAGTTCGGAGACCTGGGCGTCATGCTCGACACGCCGCCCAGATACAGCCTGACCGACGCTCTCGTGGACGGCGCAATCGAAGATTCCAAGCTTCGTTCGATTCTCGTGGCGCACAACACGGGGATGCATCTTCTCAGCATCGCCAGCAGCCCGGAAATCGCGGAAGAAGTCACGAGACAGCACATTGTGGAGCTGATGGGCGCGCTCACGACGATGTTCGACTACGTGGTCGTCGACATCGGTCGCCAACTGGACGACCGCACCGTCGAGGTGCTGGAGTTGTCAGACGTGATCATGTTGATTTCGTCGCTCGACCTTCCGACGGTGCGAAACACGGTGTGCTACACGGCACTCCTGGAGAAGTTGAAGATCGATCGCGATCGCGCTCACATCGTGGTGAACCGTTTTCAGAAGAGGAGCCGTCTCTCGATCGACGATGTCGAGGCGCTGGCCAATCGCAAGGTGTTCTGGTCGATACCGAACGACTTCATGCCCATGAGCGTCGGCATCGACCGCGGCATCCCCGCCGTGAAGAGCGCCCCGAAGTCGAAGGTCGCGAAGAGTTTCCTGGACCTGGCGGATCGGATCCACTCGCTGCGGGCGATTGCGTCGGATCCGATCGAAGCAGTGGGCTAACGGAAGGCCGGTACGGATCATGGGACTTCGAGACAGATTCAAGGAAAATGCCCGCCCGGTTGAACAGTCGGAGAGTCACTCCCGCGCGGGTGGCAAGGGCAACGGCAAGGGCAATGGCAGTGCGGCTCCCGAGCGGACGCTGGCGGCGGCGCCGGCGGATCGCTCGACGGGGCTGAAAGCCCGAATCCACCGGAGGATGGTCGAACGGATCAACCTGGCGAGTCTCGAGACGGTGGATCCGGAGAGACTGCGGGGTCAGATTCGCCAGATCATCTCCGCGCTCCTCGCCGAAGAGAACTTCCCCCTCGGGGAGGCGCAGCGTCTGGCGCTCGAGGAGGAGGTCCTGAACGAGACCTTCGGCCTCGGACCGATCGAGCCGTATCTTCACGACCCCGACGTGGCGGACATCCTGGTCAACACGCACCGCCAGGTCTACATCGAGCGCTTCGGCCGGCTGGAACTGACGGCGACGAAGTTCGACAACGACGAGCACGTGATGAGGATCATCGACCGCATCGTCTCCAGGATGGGACGGCGCGTCGACGAGTCTTCGCCCATGGTGGACGCCCGTCTCCCCGACGGCTCCCGAGTGAATGCGATCATCCCCCCGCTCTCCATCGACGGCCCGGTGCTGTCGATACGGCGTTTCGGAGTCCGCACGCTCAACATGAGCGACCTGCTCGAACTGCATACCGTCAGCCCCGGCATGGCGGAGGTTCTGCAGGGAGCCATCCGGGGGCGCCTCAACACCCTGATCAGCGGTGGCACCGGTTCGGGCAAGACGACCATGTTGAACGCGATGTCGGCCTACATACCCGCGGAAGAGCGCATCGTCACCATCGAGGACGCGGCGGAGCTGCAGATGCTGCAGCCGCACGTGGTCCGGCTCGAAACCCGCCCGGCGAACATCGAGGGCCGCGGCGAGATTACGCAGCGAGAGCTGGTGCGAAACGCGCTGCGCATGCGTCCGGACCGGATCGTCGTGGGCGAGGTGCGCGGTTCGGAAGTGCTGGACATGCTCCAGGCGATGAACACCGGGCACGATGGCTCGCTGACCACGATTCACGCGAACAGCCCGCGGGATGCGTTGCATCGCCTCGAAACGCTGATGCTCATGAGCGGTGTCAATCTCCCGAACCGCGTCATGCGCGAGCAGATCAGTGCCGCTCTCGACGTGATCATCCACGTGACGCGCTTCTCGGATGGTTCGCGTCGTGTTGTCGCGGTGAGCGAGATCGTGGGCATGGAGCAGGACGTCGTCGCCATGCAGGACATCTTCGTGTTCAAGAAGACCGGCCTGTCCGACGAGGGGAAGGTGCTCGGCCACTTCGAGGCGACGGGCATCCGGCCGAAGTTCGCCGATCAGTTGAAACTCAGCGGTGTTGACGTATCGCCGGCCGTCTTTCGCGAGGGGCAGGTTCTCTGATCATGGATGCTTATCTGGCAGACTGGCTGGACCCGCAGCTGATCGTCCCCAGCGTGTTCGCCGCCCTCGCGGTCCTGGCGACGGTGTTCGGCGTCCTGTTCCTGGCGAAGGCCCAGGCCAACCGCCGGATTCGCGATCGTCTCCACGATGTGGTGACCGACAAGCAGGATGAGGGAATCCATGCCATCATCCTGCGGGACATGGAATTGAGTTCGGTGCCCGCCCTGAATCGCATCCTCAAACGCGCGAAATGGGCGCGGTCGCTCGACAAACTGCTGGTCCAGGCCGACATGAAGATGCGCCTGGGCTCGTTCGTCATGCTGATGCTCGTTCTCGGCCTTGGCAGCGCCGTCGTCGTGGACCTGGTGCTGGGACGTCCGTTCGTCGGTGTGGGTGTCGGGATTGGCGCGGGGCTGATTCCGCTGGCCTACGCGCGACACCGGAAGAAGATGCGGACGTTGCGCTTCGAAGAGCAGTTCCCGGATGCGCTCGACATGCTCACCAGCGCCCTGCGCGCGGGGCTGGCGCTCACCGGCGCGATTCAGGTCGTCGCCGAAGAAGCGCCCGATCCGGTCGGCAAGGAGTTCCGCGTGCTCTTCGAGGAGAACCGGCTCGGGATGGACATCAAGCACGCCGTGACGATGATGTCGGAGCGCGTGGACAGCACCGAGGCGCGCCTCTTTGCCACGGCTCTGATTCTGCAGCGGGAGACGGGCGGCAACCTCGCGGAGATCCTCGATGGAACCGCGGCGGTGATTCGCGATCGGTTCAGGATACTCCGGGATGTGCGGACGATGACGGCCCAGGCGCGTCTGTCCGGCGGGATTCTGATGTTGCTGCCATTGATCATGGCCGCGATCGTGCTGGTCATCGCGCCGGAGTACCTGCGAGGACTCGCGGAGGATCCGTTCGGACGGTACCTCATTCCGATTGCGCTGGTGCTGCAGGTGGTCGGATTCGTGGCCATGCGACGCATCGTTGACATCAAGG
>CAZPUV010000143.1:0-7141 GCA_964589805.1 uncultured bacterium
TTCCGCGTCTTCGAGGAGCTTCTCGACAGAGCGCTTCTGCTTCTGGACGCGGCGCTCGCGGCGGTTCGGGAGCAGCGTGATGATCGTGCCGCCCACGAGGACGTAGCCGCCCAGCCACACCCAGGACACGAGCGGGTTGATCCACACCTGCATCACGGCGGTGCCCGTCGCTTCCTTGAAATTCGAGAACACGAGGTACACGTCCTCCATGGGCGTATGGTGCATGCGCACCTCCGAGGTCGTCTGCTCGCTGGCCTGGTAGAAGCGCTTCTCCGGCGCGAGTTCGGCGAGCTTCCTGCCGCCCCGCGACACCGCCAGCGTCGCGCTCATGCCGCTGAAGTTCGGATCCGAGATGTCACGAATCTGGAGGCACTCGAAGTCATACTTGCCGATGGTGAATTTGTCGCCGACCTTCACTTCGCCCCAGCCCTCGGTGGTGAAGGCCTGGCCGGTGAAGCCGACGATCAGCATGACGAAACCGAGGTGTGTGACGTAGCCGCCGTACCGGCGCTTGTTGGTGGCGGTGATTCCGATGAGCGCGTTCAACGCGTTCTCACCGGTGTTGCGCATGCGCGCGCGTGTCGCGCGGTTGAACTCCGAGAAGAGCGTCACCACCACGAACGCGGACAGCGCGAACGACATGACGGGGTAGATCGAGCGGATACCGAACGCGATACAGCCGATCGCCACGGCCACGCCGATGAGAGTCGGCCAGAAGAAGATCCGCCTCATGCTCTCCCACGACGTCTTCCGCCACGCGAGCAGCGGCCCCACGCCGGTGAGGAACAGGAGGAACAGGGCGATGGGCACGTTGATCCGGTTGAAGAACGGCGCGCCCACGGTCACCTGTTCGCCCTGGATCAGTTCGGAGAACACCGGGAAGAGCGTTCCCCAGAACACCGCGAAGCACGCCGCGAGCAGGATCAGGTTGTTGAAGAGAAAGCTCGCCTCGCGCGACGCGTACGAATCCAGCTGGTTGTCGCTCTTCAGGAACTCGAGGCGTGTGATCACGAGGTAGAGCGAGAGGACGCCCATTCCGATCAGGAACACGACGAAGTAGGTCCCGATCGAAGACTCAGCGAACGCGTGCACGCTCGAGACGATGCCGCTGCGCGTGAGGAACGTGCCGAAGATCGCGAGCATGTACGTCACGAGGATCAGCACCACGTTCCAGACCTTGAGCATGTTCTTGCGCTCCTGCACGATCACGGAGTGCAGGAACGCGGTGCCGGTGAGCCACGGCATGAGCGAGGCGTTCTCCACCGGGTCCCAGGCCCAGTAACCGCCCCAGCCCAGTTCCACGTACGCCCAGCGCCCGCCGAGGAGGATGCCCGCGGCGAGGAAGATCCACGCGAACAGCGTCCAGCGGCGCGCCATCTTGATCCAGCCGGCGCCCAGCTCGCGCGTGAGCAGGGCCGCCATGCAGAACGCGAACGGCACCACGAACCCCACGTAGCCCAGGTAGAGCATGGGCGGGTGGATCACCATCGCCGGGTGCTGCAGGAGCGGGTTGAGCCCCTTGCCGTCCTGGGGCGCGAAAACGCTGCGCGACCCGTCGGCGTGGATCGTGGCGAGCATCTCGAACGGATTCGCCGCGAACTTGTTCAGCACCAGGAAGAACGCCGAGGTGAGCGAGATGATGCCGAGCGTGTACGGCACCAGTTTCCCGGCGTACCGGCGGTTCCGCAGTGCCACCAGTGCGCCGAAGCCGGTCAGGATCCAGCTCCAGAAGAGCAACGATCCTTTCTGGCCGCCCCACAGCGCCGCCACTTTGTAGAAGAAGGGAAGGTCGCGGTTCGAGTAACCGGCCACGTACTCGATGGTGAAGTCGCTCCGGATGAGCAGCACTTCCAGCGCCACGACGGCCAGTGTGACGAAACCGAAGACCACGTAGACCGCGCGTTCACCGCTCTTGACGAGTTCGCGCCGGCCGGTCCTCGCTCCGTAGAACAGAGAGAGAATTGCGAACGCGCAGAACGTCAGCGCGATCGCGATGGAGAAATTTCCAAAGTCAGCCACGGGATGCTCCGTTGTGATGTGTGATCGGACCGTTCGTGCGCCGGGCGCACGATGCGCGTTTTAGTAGGATTTGCCGTCCGAAGACGAAGTGTCCGCTCCGCCGCCGTCCATGTCAACGTCGGTCGGGTGGCTGGCGTCCTTGCCGTACTCCGCTTCGTATTTCGACGCGCACTTTGCCTGGATGTGGTCGGCCTCGAAGGACCCGTCTCCCCGGCGCTGTCCCTCGACGATCGCCTCGGAGCCGTCCTTGAACGTGTCCGGAACGGGTGCGCGGCCATTATACAGAACGGCGAGCGTGTGGGTTTCGTCCTGCGTGAGAACGAAGGACACGTCCTTGCCGTCACGAACGATGGATCCGGGCTGTACGATACCGGCGACCCGGAGTCGTTTGCCGTCGGCGCGGCTGCCCATGGCGGAAAGTTCGTCGATCGTGCTGTAGTACGCCTTCCCCTCCTGGTAACCCGCGAACGCGAAATAGGCGATCGCGACCAGAATCACACCGATGCCGACGGCGAAGCGAGCTTGTCTTTTCATTGTCCACCCCGTGAGTTGGATTACGCCCGCGCGGCCTTGCCGGGCGTACGCCTATCAATATAACCGACTGATGGCTCAGGTTCAACGGCGCTATGTGACGATCTTCACAAAGTGACCTGCCACCGATCCGCCGCCCGGGATCCCGAGTCCTGCGGGGCGTCACATACTGGGCAATGCTCTACAGTAATGGATAATAGTCTTCACTACCGGGGCCCGGCGCACCGCCGCGCGGACACGGCGATCATCCTAACATACTGTAAAACAATATGTTATATAGACTCTCCGCGACGAGCCAGCGCGGCACCCGTCTTGCGTTACCAGGGAGCGTGAAGCACTTCCTCACTTATGTGTTCGCTCTCTCTCTGGGGCTCTCACTGCTCGGGGGCACCGTGGCGACGGCGGCGGCAGAGGCCGAGCCGGCCCGCGCGGCGCCCCGCACGCTCGACGACTACCTCGCGCTTGCGCGCGCGCGCAACCCGGAGCTTCGCGCGGCCGCATTCCGGGCGCAGGCGGCGCGCGAGCGTGTCGGTGTCGAAAAGGGCTACCCGGACCCCATGCTCATGTACGGCTTCTTCGCCGCACCCGAACCGATGCGCGGGCGCAACGAAGTCCAGTTGCGCCAGGAGATCCCGTTCCCGGGCAAACTCGGGCTCATGGGGAAGATCGCGTCGCGCGAGGCGGACATGTCGCAGAACATGGCCGACGCCATGAATCTCGACGTGGACTTCGCCGTCCGCAGCACGTTCTTCGATTATGTTCGCGCGTCGGAGGTGGCGGGTGTGCTCGAGGAAGAACGCGGTCTCCTGGTTCGCATGCGCGACGTCGCGAGCGTGCGCTACGGGTCCGGCACCGCCGAGCAGCAGGACGTTCTCAAGCTGGATCTGGCGATTTCACAGATCGACGACGAGCTGAGCATGAACGAACACGAGCAGGACCGTGTGCGCGCCATGCTCAACGAGATCATCGGACGCGCGGCGGCGTCACCGCTGCCGCAGCCGGTGTGGGTCATGCCCGACCCCGCGCCGGTCGAAGCGGCGGCGCACGCAGATTCCGCGCTGGAGCGGCGACCGGAGGTGGCGGCCGCCAGGGCGGGTATCGCCGCGGCCGATGCCGCGCACGCGCTGGCCCGCCGCCAGTACATCCCCGATTTCTCGCTCGGCGTCATGTATGAGTTCGGCGCGGGCGAGGACCCCGCGTGGGAACTGCTCGCGGGCGTCAACCTGCCCATCTGGCTCGGCCAGCGCCGCGCGCGCGTCCGCGAGGCGAAAGCCTTGAAGGAGAGCGCGAACTACCGCCTGGAGGCGGAGACGAATCGCGTCCGCCGCGACGTCGAACACGCGCTCCACGCGGTCTACAACGCGAAATCACGCCTGACCCGGTTCGAAGAGCTGATCCTCCCGCAGGCGGAACAGACGTTCCGTTCCTCGGAAGCGGGATATCGCGCCGGGCGCGTCGACTTCCTCGACTATCTGGACAGCGAGCGCATGTGGCTCGCGATGCGCAGGGAGTACTACGGCGTCGTGGCGGACCTTGGTACTCAGATCGCCGCACTCGAGCGAGCGATCGGACGAAACGTCACGAACGATTGAGGAAACCATGAACCGGACGAACATCATCATCATCGTCGCGCTGGCGGCCGTCGTCGTGGCCACGGTCGCGATCCAGCCGGCCCGGCGCACGGTGGCGGGCTGGCTCGGCTTCGGCCAGACCACCGCCGAGACCCTCTACGCATGCCCCATGCACCCCGACGTGCAGTCGCACGAGCCGGGCGAATGCCCCGAGTGCTTCATGCAGCTCGAGCCCGTGGAGCAGGAGCACGAGCACGCGGAGGAGACCGGTGACGTCGCGTTCTACACCTGCACCATGCACCCGTCGGTGCACGAGACGAGACCGGGACGATGCCCGATCTGCAACATGGATCTCGTGCCCGTGATGAAGAAGCCGGCCGGAGAGCAGGGCGGCGTGGATCTTTCGTTCCACGTGAGCACGGCCAAGCAGCAGCTCGTCGGCGTCACGTTCGCGCAGGCCGAGCGGCGCGCGGTCCACAAGGTGATCGTCGCGTACGGCAAGGTGGACTACGACGAGACGAAGCTCGCCGTGGTGAACCTGCGCGTGGCGGGATGGATCGAGAAGCTCCACGTCGACTTCACGGGCCAGTTCGTGCGCAAGGGCGACCCGCTCTTCCATCTCTACAGCCCCGAACTGGTTTCGGCGCAGAGCGAGTACCTGCTCGCGCGGACGTCGTCGGGCAAGACCGGCACCTACGCCGCCGATCTGGTGGAGACGGCGCGCGAGCGCCTGCGGCTGTGGCAGATAACCGACGCCCAGGTGGCCGAGCTGGAGCGCGCGGGCCAGCCGAAGACCAGCATCCCCATCCTCTCGCCGGTGTCGGGGTACGTGATCGACAAGATGGCGGTCGAGGGCATGCGCATCGAACCCAACATGACGCTCTACCGCATCGCCGATCTCTCGACGGTGTGGCTGCAGGCGGACGTCTACGAATCCGAACTCCGCTTCGTCAAGTTGGGCCAGACGGCGACGGTGACGCTGCCTTCGCTGGCGGGACGCGAGCTGGAGGGCAGGGTGTCGTACATCGATCCCGTGCTGAACCCCGCCACGCGCGCGGCCCGCGTGCGCATCGCCTTCGACAACCGCGACGGTCTGCTCAAGCCGGACATGTACGCCAACGTCGAACTCCACGTCGACCTGGGCGAGCGGCTGGTGGTTCCGGAGACGGCGGTGCTGCGGACAGGCGAGCGCCAGATCGTGTTCGTCGACCAGGGCGACGGCATCTTCGAGATGCGCCTGGTGAAGCTGGGCGCGCGCGCGAAGGGTTACTACGAGATCGTCGAAGGGCTCGACGGGGGCGAGCGCGTGGTGTCGTCGGCCAACTTCCTGATCGACGCCGAGAGCCGCGTGCAGGGTGTCATGAAGCGCCTGGAGGGCGACACGTCCGACGCGCCCGCGCCGGTGCACCGCCACTAGCCGCGCGGATACGGATACCAAGACATCATGATCGAAAAACTGATCGAATACTGCGCGAAAAATCGCTTCATCGTCTTCACGGTGTTCGCGTTCGCGCTCGCGTGGGGGCTGTGGGCCACCGTCAATACACCCCTCGACGCCATTCCGGATCTTTCCGACGCACAGGTGATCGTGTGGACGGAGTGGATGGGACGCAGCCCTGACCTGGTCGAGGACCAGATCACCTATCCCATCATCTCGCGTCTCGTTGCGGCACCGGGTGTCAAGGCGGTGCGCGGCATCTCCATGTTCGGGATGTCGTTCGTCTACGTGATCTTCGAGGACGGCACCGACATCTACTGGGCGCGGAGCCGCGTGCTCGAATACATGAACACCGTGCGCGGATCGCTGCCCGACGAGGTCAATCCCATCCTGGGCCCCGACGCGACCGGCGTGGGCTGGATCTTCGAATACGCCCTGGTGGACGAATCCGGCAAGCAGTCTCTCGCCGACCTGCGTTCCTACCAGGACTGGACGCTCAAGTACTATCTCGAATCAGTGCCGGGTGTTGCCGAAGTGGCATCGGTGGGCGGCTTCGTCAAGCAGTACCAGATCAACGTGAATCCGGAGGCGCTCCTCGCCTACAACATCCCCATCGGAAACATCGCCGACGCTGTCCGCATGAGCAACGCCGACGTCGGTGGGCGCGTGATCGAGCTGTCTTCCACCGAATATTACGTCCGCGGGCGCGGATACATCCGCTCCGTGGAAGACATCGAGAACATTCCGGTCGGCATGGGGCACGACGGCACACCCGTGCTCGTCCGCAACATCGGCAACGTGGAGATCGGCCCGGACATCCGGCGCGGCATCGCCGAGCTGGACGGGAAGGGTGAGGTGGCGGGTGGTGTCGTGATCATGCGCCACGGGGAGAACGCTCTCCGCGTGATCGACGACGTGAAGGCGAAACTCCACGAAATCGAACCGGCGCTGCCCGAGGGCGTGAAGATCGTCGTCGGGTACGACCGGTCGGACCTGATTCACCGCGCCATCGACGTCCTGCGCAAGAGCCTCATCGAGGAACTGCTCATCGTCAGCCTGGTGATCATTCTCTTCCTCCTGCACTTCCGGAGTGCGCTGGTTCCCATCATCACGTTGCCGGTGGCGGTCGTGCTCTCGTTCATCCCCATGTATTTCATGGGCATCACCGCCAACATCATGTCGCTCGGCGGCATCGCGATTGCCATCGGCGCCATGGTGGACGCGTCCATCGTGCTGGTGGAGAACGCGCACAAGCGTCTGGAGGAACTCCCCGACGGCGTCACGCGTCAGGAACGGGACAACGCGCTGCTCGACGCGCTCAAGAGCGTGGGGCGTCCGATCTTTTTCTCGCTGCTCGTCATCACGGTGTCGTTCTTCCCCATCTTCTCGCTGCAGGCGCAGGAGGGACGGCTGTTCCGTCCGCTCGCGTACACCAAGACGTTCTCGATGCTGTTCGCGGCCATCCTGGCCGTCACGGTGGCGCCGGCGCTGATCTTCACGCTGGTGCGCGGCCGCATCCGGAGCGAGGAGAAGCACCCGATCAGCCGCGTGCTGCACCGCATCTACCACCCCGTGATCGATT
>CAZPUV010000144.1:0-7097 GCA_964589805.1 uncultured bacterium
GATGCCGATCTTGCGGTCGGCTTCGAGCCGGTCCAGGACCTCGCGAGCATCCCGGCGTGCGGCTGCCACGCAGGCCTCCAGCGCCCTGTATCCCGATTCGACGGCGCGGTCGTTCTCCCGTTCGGAGAGCCCCAGGATTTCCTTGAACGCCCCGAACATCTGGCGCATGAACAGGCGCGGCTGTGCCACGTTCACCACCGGGCAGAGGTAGCGGATTCCCTTCTTCGCGAAGAGGTCCCCTTCCTTGGTGAAGGCCGCCTTCACCGCTTCCGGCGTCGCCGTCACGGTGGGACACGCACGGCAGTCCTGCGTCTTCACGAGGTCACTCTTCAGATCGTCGATCATCGGGAAGAAAATGAGATCGAGCGGCTTCTTCTCGTGGTGTTTGAAGAGCAGATTGTGCACGTGCGGGATCCCGAGCTTGCTCGGGAAGCACGGGTCGATGGCGCCCCGCCTTGCCCCTTCCTTGTAGAGTTCCTCAGTGGTGAAGTCCGAATACACGAGATTCTGCGGCCGCACCCCGAGCGCCTCGAAGTACCCCGAGAAGAGCGGATTGGTGGAGTACTGGTTCAGCATGCGGGGGATGCCGATGCGGAGGTTCTCGCGGCGCGTCATCCGCTCGACGCGGGTCTTCTTCGCCGAGGTGACCCGGATTCGCGGCGGCGCGTCGGCCACGGATTCCGGCCGCACGGGCTTGAAGACCTCGCGCGCGGCCCTCTCCACGAAGTTCGGCGCGGCCTTGAGGCGCGCGTCCAGGTCGCTCTTGATCTCGCGCATCGATTCGACGTCCTCGACGAGCCCCTTCTCGCACGAGTTGTTGACGATCAGCCTCCGAGCGCCCGGCGCCAGCGGCACCCTGGACTTGCGCGAACCGGCCGCCGCGCTCGCCGTTTCGACCTCGCCCTGCTCCCGCGTCACCTTCCCCGTCGCCTCGACGTCGATGAAGGTGCGCAGGCACTCGTTCTTGCAGAAGTGGCAGCGCGTGTCCTCGGACGTGGTCGCGGTGTACGAGACCGTCTCGACCGCATCGAGACCGATGAAGGTACTCCGGCGGCCGTTCTTCCATAGCCGCCTGGCCTCGATCGCGGCCCCGATGGCCCCGCTCTCCCCGCAGTGCAGGTGGACGATGATGTCCGGGGAATCGCCGTCGCAGCGGAAACGCGATTCGATGAAGTCCACCTGGGCCTTGACTGCGGCCAGGTTGCGCTGCGTGCCGCCCTGGAGTACGAATCGCTTCCCGAGCTTGGCGAGGTTCGGTATCTGCGCCACGTAGAGCCAGATGTTCTTGGGCAGCACCGCCGCGAGCCCCGCCATGATCTCCGCAGCCGTCCAGCCCTGGCGCTGGAAGTCCACGATATCGGACTGCATGAAGACGGCGCACCCGTAGCCAAAGGTCGGCATCTGGTCGGCGGAGAACGCCGTGTCCGCGAACCGTTCCACCGGGACGCCGAATTCACCCGCCGTGCTCTGCAGGAAGTAGCCGTTGCCCGCCGAGCACTGCGTGTTGAGCTTGAAGTCCTTCACGCTGCCGCCGTTCAGGACCATGATCTTGATATCCTGCCCGCCGACGTCGCAGATGACGTCCACATCGTCATAGAAATGGAGAGCACTCTCGGCGTGCGCCACCGTCTCCACGATGGCCGTGTCGGCAGCGAGCACGTCGCGCAGGACATCCTTGGCGTAACCCGTCGTACCCACACCGAGGATCTCCAGCGTCGCGCCGAACGACTCCACGTGACGGCGCAGATCGCCGAGCACCTCGATCGTGTCCTTGATGGGATTGCCCTTCGACAACTGATAGGACTTGGCAAGCACTTCGCCTTCCCGGTCGAGCAGGATCGCCTTGGTGGACGTCGAACCGCCGTCGAGACCGATGAACGCCGGAACGATCTCGCCCGCGGAGAACGCGGCGGGCTCGAAGGGCGCCGGCCGGTAGCGCTCCTTGAACGCTACGAGTTCCGCCTCGTCCCTGCTCAACGCGGCACTCGCCCTGGCCCGGGACTGCTTGCGTCCGTTCTGGAGGTAGTCCTCGAGACCGGCCCATCCCTTGTAGAGTCCGACGCCTTCGTCCTCGTCCCGGCCGTACTCGACCGCTCCGATCGCGGCGTAGTACTGGGCGTTCTCGGGCACGACGATGAGCGATTTCGGATCGACACCGTCCGGCAGCGCGACCTCGCGTTCCTTCCAGGTGATGGGAATGTTGTGCCGCCACGCCTCGCGCATACCTCGGATGTAGGTGTTGGGTCCGCCGAGCAGGATCACCTCCGGTCGCAGCGTGTGCCCGCGGGTGAGTACCGACAGGTTCTGGCCGATGATCGCCTCGAAGAGGCTCGCCATCAGTTCCTCGGTCGGGATTCCCTGCTTCTGCAGACCGTTGATGTCGGTCTCGGCGAAGACGCCGCACTTGCCCGCCACGTGGTGGAGCTTGATCCCGTCGTAGGCCTGCTCGCAGAGTTCCTCGGGCGGAATGCGGAGCTTGGCGTTGATCTTGTCGATGACGGCGCCCGTCCCACCCGCGCACTTGTCGTTCATCGACGGGATCTTCTTCTTGCGACCGGTCTCGGGATCTTCCTTGAAGACGATGATCTTGGCGTCCTGGCCGCCCAGCTCGATCACCGAGCCGGCCATCGGGTGGACCTTCTCCACCGCGAGACACACCGCGTTCACTTCCTGTACGAACTTGGCACCGATCCGAGGCGAGATACTCATGCCACCGCTGCCGGTGATGAACGCGCGCACGGACTGCGCGCGCATGGCCGCGGCGAGGCCACCCACTTCCTCGTCGATGCGTTTCAGGAACTCCAGTACCTTCTCGGGCTGCCTGGTCTCGTGACGCTGGTAGTCCTGCCAGATGATGCGGTCGGCTTCCGCATCCACGACGACGGCCTTCACCGTGGTCGACCCGACATCCAGACCGAGCAGGAATCTGCAGGAGCGCGCGATCATCGGGCGACCCGCGCCACCCTCCGGCTGCCTTCAGCCGCCATTCGCTCGGCCACGTGCAGGACGAAGTTCGCCGCCCTGCCGACCACCCCGTCGTGCTTCGGCACGACGTAGAGCGCTTTCTTCATCTCCGGATGGCCGTCTACCCAGGTCTTCAGCTCGTCGAGCGTGCATCCCGTCCGCGCGAGGCAGTCCGCGAACTCCTGCCGGGCCTTGATGCGCGCGTTGCCCAGAGCCATCTGCACGCGGCTGTGCGCGTTGATCTCTCCCTCGCCGCTCGTTTCGATGGGCAGATATATCATGTCCTTGTAGTGCTCGATCACCGCCGCCTGCGCGCCGTCCGACTGCGTGCTCGGCATGCATCCGAACGGTTTGAGAGAAACTACCATGTGCGCGATGCCCCGGGCGGAATAATAGATGTTCTTGGCTACTTCCAGATGGCCTTCACCGCCCGCGGCGCGGGAATTGTAGTACGGATGGCCCATGCGCTGGAGCTCGTACTGGCACACCAGGTCGTGCAGGATACCGCCACCCAGCGCTTCCTGCAGGCGCGTGTACTCCCGCTTGAAAATCTTCTCGGCCACCGTCATGCGCGCGTAGCGCCTCCGGAAGCGCGTCTCCACCGCCAGCCGCCGGTGCGGCTCCTTCCACGACGGCATATCCGTGTGGTTCTCGATGCCCTTCCGGTCGCGGAGCTTCTGCTTGAACTGATGGATCATGTACATGATCCATGTGCCGATGGGTTCGACGATCACCTCCGCACCCTCACGCTCGAGGAAACTGAACATGTTGTAGTTCCCGTCGCCCTCCGTGGTCTGCGCCCAGAACTCACCGGTGATCTTGACCACCGGCTTCACACGGAAGCGGTCCACCTCGATACCGGCAAACTCGTCCCGCACGGCGTGCAGCGCGTTCGTGTAGTACGAGCTCGCGAGCTGATGGGTGAACTTCATCGCATAGTCGGCTCTACTGTAGAGACCGGTCTGGCGCAGGATCCGTTCCACGCCCTCGCCGAGCGACGGGCGGGGCTGCTCCTTGAGAACACCCGCGAGGTGGTCGCGCGCCTTGTCGAGGATGGCGTTGGTGCTTCCGTCTTCGACTTCGTAGGGACGGACGAGGTATCCAACTTCGTTCAGCATGTCGCCGATGTTCATGGCGTTCAGCATGGCGAGGAAGAAGTCGAGGTTCATCTCGATGCCGGCCTCGAGATCCTCCTGCGAGAGTCCTTTCGACTGCTGAAAGAGCATCACGCGAAAGTCTTCGAAGCCGGAGTTGCGCAGCGCCAGCCGGTACTCGGCCTCGTACATACAGAAACGACATGGGCCACACGCGCCGGCGGTGATGAACACGTAGTCCTGGCAGATCTGCTCGCGCGTCATTCCCCTGGCCTCGAGGCCATGGAGGAACTGCACGAGATTGCCGACCGTGAAGTACGTCGGATTGCACTGGCCGTTGTTGCCGTATTCCTTGCCGAGCTGGAACGCCTTCACGTCCGGCGTCGGGACGACTTCGCACCTGTAGCCAAGTCCCTCCCAGGCGCCCTGGATCAGGCGTTCGTGGCTCCACGTGAGCCCGCCAAAGAGAATCGTGGTGTGCTCACGCTGGTCGCGCGTGAACGGGCGCTCGACGGGACGCTTGAAGTGTCGGACGGTCTTCCCGGTGTGCACGGGCGATGCGGCAGCGTCGGCGGCGCTTCGTGCATGCGGCTTCTTTTCGAGAACGGAGTTGAGGGTCATTGCGGCCTCCTCTTCACGAAAGCGGGTGGTGACGCATGTCATTATCCTGAAACCGGCTCCGGGGCGCAACCGAATAGTGGAAACACGGTATTCTAATTGCCCCGGCGCCGTCCCGAGCGCTCATCCCCGGATCCCGCAGCAGGTTGCACCGGCGGCCGCACGCGTCGTGACGCCGCGAGTCACTCCCGCACCTTCGCGTACATGACCTGATCGATGATCTTCCGGTCCTTGCGGGCGCTCCTGCGGAGCACCCCTTCCTTCACGAACCCCGCCTTCTCGAGTACACGCATCGAGGCCGCGTTCCACTCGAAGACCTCCGCGTACACCCGGCTCATCCCCAGGGTGTCGAACGCGAAGTCCGTGACCGCGATCACGGCTTCGGTAGCGATGCCGCGGTTCCAGTATTCCTCGCCGAGCCAGTAGCCGATCTCCGCCGAGAGAGTGTTGATATCGCTTCCCGGCCGCACACCGATGGCCCCCACCGCGAAACCATCCACGTCGATTGCGAAGACGCGGTTCAACCCCTCCTTGCTCGCGAGCCGGACCCACGCGCGGGCATCCGTCTGGCGATACGGGTACGGAAACGAGTCGCGCACGTTGATCCAGATGTCCCGGTTGTTGGCGTGCCGCACGAGTGACGGTTCATCGCCGCGACGCCATTCACGCAGGAGGCACGTGCGGAGCTGCATGCGGATGGGTTCGGTCTTCATCACAACGGAACTGGCGCTGGGTCCGAGGTGTTCACAGTGACACCGTCGCCGCCGCAGTATACTATCCCCGGCAACCCGTGGGGAAAGGAACCTGGAGGAAACCATGGATCTGCGCTCCGTTATCGCATTGTCCGGCATGCTTGCTGCTTCCGGCACCCCGGCACTCGCCGGATCCTGGGCTGGAAAGGAAGTCACGAAGGACGGCGTCGTTCACGTGATGAATCCGGGCACCCCATCCGACGGCCCGTCCAGCGCCGCGCCGCAGGAATTGTGGCGGGCCGGCGGCGACGATGAAGACGTCATCTTCGGCGTGGTACGTGACATCGCCGTCGACGACGCCGGCAACATCTACCTCCTCGACGTTCAACTCAGCCAGGTCCACGTATTCAACCGCGACGGCGGTTTTCTCCGTCAAATCGGCCGCGAGGGCGAAGGTCCGGGCGAATTCCGGCGTCCGTCATCGATGTTCATCATGCCGGACGGAAAGATCGCGGTCGTTCAGATGATGCCCGGGAAGATCGTCCTGTTGAATCCGGATGGAACCCCGGCGGGCGACTTCCGCGGACCCGAAGCTCCGGACGGCGGTATGCAGATGTTCTTCGATGCGGGTCGTGCGGGCAGCTCCGTCGTGCTGGGCGTAAACCAGTTCAAGCGAGGCGAGGGCTCGTTCACGAACACGCGGGCGTTGCACCTGCTGGGCGCGAAGGGCGCGCAGCGCGCAACGCTTGCCACCACGACCACCCGGCGCGACATGGCGAAGATGACATTCGACGAAAAGGACGCTCGCGGGCCGGAGTGGACGGCCGCGGCCGACGGACGGATCTACGTGAGCGATGACTTCGACGCCTATTCGATCAAGCGCTACACACCCGCGGGCACCGTCGACCGCGTGATCGAGCGAGAGTATCAGCATCGAACCCGCACGAAACAGGAAATGGCGGAGAACCGGCCCCAGGTCCGCTTTCGGCGCGGAGACGGCGCAACGCAGCGGCCCGAGGCCACCGCGAGCCCCACCGACCGGGACATCGTGCGCATGTACGCCCGCGAGGACGGCTCGCTGTGGGTCCTTTCCAGCCGCGGCGCGTTCGACAATCCCAAAGGAACGCTTGTGACCGTCGACGTATTCGACCCCGCGGGACGCTTCGTACGCCAGACCGCGATCCGGGCCGAGGGCGGCTTCCGGAGCGATGGCATCGAGTTGATGGGCGACCAGCTGTTCGTGATCCGCGAGCTGCGGTCCGCCGAGCGGGCCATGATGGCCGACGACCGCGAGTCGACGTTCGGGGACGAGGATGCCGAGCCGATGTCGGTGGTCTGTTATCGCCTGACGCCCGCACCCACGGCACGCAAGTGAACATAGTCACAAAGTTTCCCTGGGAATTCTCCGGCCGTCCGGCCCGCACCGGTTGACGCAGCCTCGCCCCGGGGCGTACGCTTGATGCATTCGTTTGTGGGGAGAAAAGAAAATCCCTGCATGTCCTTCCACCAGCAAAGCGTCACGGAGGTTTCTGCATGAAACATCTGCGTTGGCGTAGTTTGAGCCTCCTCGTTCTGGCCCTGGCCATCACCGCGATGTTCTGGGCCTGCAGCGAGAATGATCCCAACAGCGTCACGTCACCCGCGACCGAGAACTCGCTTCTCGCCGCGGTCAATGCGAACCGTGCGGACTTCGATCGTGCAATCGGCGTCCACAATCGCCACATTCCCG
>CAZPUV010000145.1:0-7016 GCA_964589805.1 uncultured bacterium
GCGAGACGCGCCGCTTCACGGTGGGTGCCGGGCACGCCGTGAGCGCCGAAGTGCGCGGCGACATGATCGTCGTCCAGCGTCTCGACGACGACGGACAGCAGCACGTCTGGCGCGTGAACGCGGACGGTACGGGTCTCAGGCAGGTGACGAGCGGCGACGGGGAGAATCTCCTGGACGTATCGCCTGATGGTCGCCTGGTGGTGTTCACGCGCATCGATTCGGTCGGTGGGGTGTGGGGGATTCCGGTCGACGGCGGCGAGGTCATTCCCTTCGCGCCTTCCGCCACTGCGTTTCAGGCGTCGTTCACGGAGGACGGCCAGCGGATCGCCGTTGCGGAACTGGTTCCCAACGCAGCGGGGTTCGTGCAGGCGGTGTTCCGGATTCTGAACGTGTCCAACGGCGATGAGTTGACCAGGTTCGAGGCTCCGCCGCAGGCTTTCGATGCCGAGGAGGGGCCGGGCAACAAGTCGATGACGTTCCTCGACCGCAACGATCCGGCGAGGAACGTCTTCCGGGGTCAGTTCGGAGCCGACCGTCCGGTGCAGGTCACGCGCTTCACGGAAGGGCGACTCACCGATCACGAGTGGGCGCCGGGCTTCAAGCGGCTCGCGGTCGTGCGACTGGGAAGCGACGGCGAGAACGTCTGGGTTGTGAACGCCGATGGCAGCGGTCCGAAGCAGGTGACGCGGTTCGACGGCGAGGATGTCTTCGCGATCCAGTGGACCGACGACGGCTCGCGCATCGTCGTCCGCGCGGGGCGCGAGAGTCGCGACATCGTGCTGATCACGAACTTCCGCTAGAGCGTGGTTGTATCGGGGCGCGTCCGCGAGACGACTCAGAGCACGCGGCGGGCGGTGACGTAGCGTTTCTTGAAGTACTTGTTGTCGAGTCGGTCGAAGCGAACACTCCGCGAGCGTGTGGAGGCGTGGATGAACTCGCCGTCGCCCGCGTAGATGCCAACGTGGGAGATGTTGCTTCCCGATCCGAAGAAGATCAGATCGCCCGCCGCGAGACCACCCCGCGGGACATGCACGCCGACCTGTGACTGCTCGTGCGATGTGCGGGGAAGCGCGATACCGAACGAACGGTACACCGAGAACGTGAGACCGGAACAGTCGATGCCTCTCGGCGTCGTGCCGCCGTTCCGGTAGGGCGACCCCACGTAGTTCTGCGCGTGCCGGACGATCTCGTGGCCGCGCAGGGTGACCGGGTCGCCGGTGCTGTCACCGGGCAACGGGGTGCTCGTCACACCCGGCGCAGGTTCCACGGGCGATGCCGGCCTGGCAAAACGCGGCGAAGGCGAGCACCCTGACACTATAATGAGGGCCAGGGCAAAGCCGGCATACGCTCCGGTCAACCGATGTGCGCGCTCGATTCCCACCGATTCCTCGTTGTTCCCTCGCGTGGTCCGAATGTTGCAGCGCGTTCGCGGCGCATCCCCGCGCGTGTCATGCTGCTCCATCCCGGGCAGTGGCAAGCACCGTGCCTCCGCCGTCAGCCGGGCCGTCGGGGCCCCGCAGTTGACACGCCGCAAGAAGCTGCGTATAGGTAAGGCATCCGGGCTATTCGCAAGTCGGACAAGGAGTTTTCGTTGTCGCTCACGATCCAGCGGGCCGCGGTTCTCGGTTCCGGCGTCATGGGAAGCGCGCTCGCCGCACACCTGGCGAACGCGGGAATCCCAACCGTATTGCTCGATATCGTTCCACCGGATGGATCAGGCGTCAAGGGTGAAGCCGCCTCGCGCGAGTACCGGGACGCCTTCGCGCGCGCCGGACTCGAGCGCGCGATCAAGGGGAAACCCGCGGCCTTCTTCACGCGGGAACGCGCCCGCCGCGTCACCACCGGGAATCTCGAAGACGATCTCGCGCTGCTCAAGGATTGCGACTGGATCCTCGAGGCCGTGCTCGAGCGCCTCGACATCAAGAAGACACTCTTCGAGAAGATCGCGCCCTTCGTCCACGAACGTGCGATCGTCACTTCCAACACGAGTGGTCTTTCCATCGCCGACATGGCTGCCGCCATGCCGGATGCGCTGCGTCCGCGCTTTCTCGGCACGCATTTCTTCAACCCGCCCCGGTACCTGCATCTGCTCGAGTTGATCCCGCACGCAGGCACGGACCCCGCGGTGCTCGCGTTCATTCGGGAATTCGGGGACGCGGTGCTCGGCAAGGGCGTCGTGGTGGCGAGAGACACGCCCGACTTCATCGCCAACCGGATCGGAACCTTCACGGTGATGAGCGCCGTGCGAGCCATGATCGACGGCGGCTACACGGTCGAAGAAGTGGACACGCTGACTGGACGCCTCATCGGCCGGCCCCGGAGCGCCACGTTCCGCACCGCGGACCTCGTGGGGCTCGACATCCTGGTGCACGCGTCCACCACCGTTTATGACCGCGCGACGAAGGACGAAAAGCGGGACTACTTCCGGACGCCGGAAATCATGAAGAAGATGCTCGCCGGAAAGATGCTCGGCGACAAGACCGGGAAGGGTTTCTACCGCAAGATCCGCGGCGAGAGCGGGTCGGAGATTCTCACCCTCGACTACGAGAAGATGGACTACCGCCCGCGCCAGTCCGCGAAGTTCGGCTCGCTGGAGCTGGCGAAACCCATCGAGGACCTGGGCGAGCGCGTGCGTACGGTGTTCGCGGCGAAGGACCGTGCCGGTCCGTTCGTCTGGAGGGTGCTCGCGGAGACGTTCCTCTACAGTGCGACGCGACTCGGAGAAATCGCGGACGACGTTGCTTCGATCGATCGCGCGATGCGCTGGGGCTTCGGCTGGGACATGGGACCGTTCGAGCTCTGGGACGCGGTGGGCGTCGAGAGCACGGTGTCGCGCATGCGCGCCGAGGGCATGACGATCCCGCCCGCGGTGGAGGATGTTCTCGAGACCCCGTCGAAGTCCTTCTACCGGCGTGACGATGCGGCGCGCACCTTCCAGTTCGTGCGCGGTGACTATCACGCGGTGGAAGCGCCGCCCGCGACCATCGATCTTGCGGCCTTGAAGACGCAGGGGAAGGTCGTCCGAAAGAACGCGGGGGCGAGCCTGGTCGACATCGGCGACGGCGCTCTCTGTCTGGAATTCCATTCCAAGATGAACGCGATCGGGACCGACATCATCTCCATGATCACGGCGGGCGTGAAGGAAACCGAGGCGAACTTCGAGGCGCTGGTGATCGGCAACCAGGGAAGCAACTTCTCCGTCGGCGCCAACCTCATGCTGATCCTCCTGGAAGCCCGGGAGGGCAACTGGGACGAGATCGACCTCTCGGTGCGCCAGTTCCAGAAGGCGACCATGGCGCTGAAGTACTGTCGCAGGCCGGTGGTGGCGGCTCCGTTCGGCATGACGCTCGGCGGCGGCTGCGAGGTGGTGCTCGGGGCCCAGCACGCGGTGGCGAGTGCCGAAACGTACCTCGGACTGGTGGAACTCGGCGTGGGGCTCATTCCGGCGGGGGGTGGTTGCAAGGAGATGCTGCTGCGGAACCTCGACGGGTTGCCGAACGTGGAGGGCGTGGATGTCTTCCCGGCCGCGCGTGCGGCGTTCGAGACCATCGGCCTGGCGAAAGTCTCGACCAGCGGCGAGGAAGCGTTTGGTCTCAGGATTCTCCGCAGCGGCGACTCGATCTGCATGAACGCGGACCGACTGCTGCACGCGGCGAAAGTTACCGCGCTCGCACTCGCGCGGCGCGGGTACCAACCACCCGATCCGACCCGCGAGATACCGGTGGCGGGCGAGGGCGGCATCGCGGCCATGAACGCGTCGTTGTACAACATGCGCGAAGGCCGCTACATCTCGGAATACGACGAGCACCTGGGCGGGCAGCTCGCCCGTGTCATCTGCGGCGGCGAAGTTCCGGCCGGGACGAAGGTATCGGAGAATTACCTGTTGCAACTCGAACGTGAGGTGTTCCTCAATCTGTGCGGCCAGAAGAAGACGCTCGAGCGCATGCAGTTCATGCTCAAGGAAGGGAAGCCGCTCAGGAACTGAGGAACAATGACCGTGAGACGAATTGTCGCTGTTCTGATCCTGTGCTGCCTTGCGACCGGTTGCGACCGGGCGCCGAGGCCCAACGTCGTGTTCATCGTGCTCGACACCCTGCGCGGCGACCGTCTCTCGTGCATGGGTTACGACCGGCCCACGTCGCCGCGGATCGACGCCCTCGCGGCGCAGGGCGTGGTGTACACGCGCGCGTTCGCACCGTCGTTCTGGACGCTCCCTTCGCACGCCTCGCTCCTGACGGGGCTCCATCCGGTGCAGGCGGGCGCCACGTCGGAGACGCTGCACATGCCCGACAGCGTGTTGTCCGTGGCCGAAGTCCTGGGGGAAGCCGGCTATCGCACAATCGGTTTCGTGTGCAACAGCTGGGTGTCGAAGGAGCGCGGGTTCGCGCAGGGCTTCCAGGAATGGATCGAGATGTGGCGCTCCGAGAACCAGACGGGTGGTGAGTCGGCGGGCCGGTCCCTCGAGACCATGGCGGTTGACAGGATCGAACCGTGGATCGAGTCCGCGTCCTCGCGCGACCAGCCGTTCTTCCTGTTCGTCAACCTGAACGGCACGCACCTGCCGTTCCGGCCCGCCGATCCGCACGCTGGCCGCTTCCTGCGCCCGGGCCATGACATGAAGCGCGTGCGCGAGCTCGCCGAGATCACGTCGGGTTGGAGCCATCTGGTGGGTGAGGCGCCGATGGACGAAACCGACTACCGGATATTGAACGACCTCTACGACGGCGAGGTCGCGTGGGCGGACGAACTCGTCGGTCGCATCGTCGACGCGCTCGAGCGTGCCGGTGCGCTGGATGGCACCATCGTGGTCGTGACCTCTGACCACGGTGAGCACCTGGGGGAGCGGGACAAGATCGACCACATCAGCACCATGTACGACGTGGCTCTGCACGTTCCGCTCGTGATCCGCTATCCCCGCGCCTTCAGGGCGGGCACGCGGAACGACGAACTCGTGAGCCTCGTCGACCTCGCGCCCACGCTGCTCCATCAGTGCGGCGCGGCGGACAGGGCTCCCGAACTTCGCGCGGAGACCACGAGTCTCGCCAGCCGGAAGCGCGCGCCGCAGGAGTTCATTCTCGCCGGGAACGAGCGTCCCATGGCCGGTATCATGCTCCTGAAAGACAAGTATCCCGGTTACGACTGGACCTCGATCGACTACCGTATGCGGTGCCTGCGCGCCTCCGAGCACAAGCTGATCTGGAACGAGAACCGGAGCGTCGAGCTGTATCACCTGGCGAAGGATCCTGCCGAGGAGAACAACCTGGCTGACTCGCAGGCGGAGATGCAGCGGCAGATGATGGGAGTGCTGACGAAATCCTACGAGAAGATGGGGAGCACGAAGGGCCACTTCATGTTCGAGAGCACGGACCGCGAGGCGCTGGAGCTCCTGAGGTCGCTTGGGTATATCAACTGAGTCATGAGAGACGCATACATCATAGCCGCAGTGCGCACCCCCGTGGGCAGGGCCTTCCGGGGGGCGCTGCGCAACGTCCGGCCCGATGAGCTGGCGGCGTGCGTTATCCGGGAGGCGGTCGCGCGCGCGAAGGGGCTCGAACCTTCGCGCGTGGAAGACGTCGTGCTCGGGTGCGCCATGCCCGAGGGCGAGCAGGGACTGAATGTGGCCCGGCTCTCGCTCCTGCGCGCGGGCCTTCCCATCACGACCACCGGTGTCACCGTGAATCGCTTCTGCGCCTCCGGTCTCGAAGCCATCGCGCAGGCCACCGCGCGTATCCGCCTCGGCGAGGCCGAGGTCATCGTGGCGGGTGGTGTGGAGAGCATGAGCATGATCCCGATGGGCGGCAACAAGCCCTCGCCCAACCCCGGTCTCGTCGGCGACATGCCCGGCGCGTACGTGAGCATGGGGAATACCGCCGAAAATGTGGCCGAGAAATACGGGGTCTCGCGCGAGGCGCAGGACAGGTTCGCGCTCCGCTCGCACCAGCGAGCCGCCGCGGCCATCGAGGAGGGCAGGTTCAAGGACGAGATCGTCCCCGTGACCGTGGCCGAGAAGACCATCAACGCGAAGAACAGGCTCGAGAGCCGTGACGTCGTGTTCGATACCGACGAAGGCGTGCGTTTCGACACCACGCTCGAAGCGCTGGCGGCATTGAAGCCGGCGTTCCGGAACGGCGGCACCGTGACGGCGGGCAATTCGTCGCAGATGAGCGACGGGGCGAGTGCGGTGGTGGTGGTCTCCGAGGACGTCGCGGGCGAACTGGGGCTGAAGCCCCTCGGGAAGCTGGTCGCCTACGCCACCGCCGGGGTGGAGCCGGAACTCATGGGCATCGGACCGACGCTCGCCGTGCCGAAGGTCCTCGCGCAGGCGGGCCTCGCCATCACCGAGATCGGTCTGGTGGAACTGAACGAAGCGTTCGCGTCGCAGGCCGTGCACGTGGCGGCGGAACTCGGCATCGCCGACGCGCAGCTCAACGTGAACGGCGGGGCCATAGCACTGGGGCATCCGCTCGGGTGCACGGGGGCCAGGCTTGCAACATCGCTGCTCTACGAGATGCGCCGCCGAAACGAAGAATACGGCATCGTTACCATGTGCATCGGCGGCGGTATGGGCGCCGCCGGCATTCTGCAACGCGTTTGATTCAAGGGAGCGGAGTCATGACCGTCGAGACCAACAAGAAGATCCGCAAGGGCGGGAGCTTTCTCATCGAGAGCACGGCGCCCGCGGACGTGTTCACGCCCGAGGACTTCTCCGACGAGCAGAAGATGTTCGTGAAGACCGCGGAGGACTTCATCAACAACGAGGTTCTTCCCAACATGGAGAAGACCGAGGCCAAGGAAGAGGGCGTGATGGTGGACCTTCTGAAGAAGGCCGGCGAACTCGGGCTCCTCATGATCGACATACCCGAGGCATACGGCGGACTCGGGCTCGACAAGGCCACGTCCATGGCGGTGATCGAAGCCATCTCCAAGGGCGGCGCGTTCGGAACGACCTACGGCGGTCATGCGGGAATCGGCACATTGCCCATCATCCTTTTCGGCACCGAGGAACAAAAGCAGCA
>CAZPUV010000146.1:0-4567 GCA_964589805.1 uncultured bacterium
ATGCTGCCGATCGAACACGGCGCGGTCTGCCGGGCCCGATCCATCGTCCTTCTCAAGTAGGAGCGGCTCCGTGTCCACGGATGCGTTATCATGCTTCCCGGCGGCCGCCGTTTCATCCACTGGCCAGGGAGCATGCAATGCCCGAAAATTCCACCATCTCCGTTCGCGGCGTGGGACGCCTGAGTGTCCCGCCCGACCGGACCGTCATCTCGTTCGACATTTCCACGATGGACATGGAGTACGCGAAGAGCGCCAACAACCTGAACGAGCGCGTTGCCACCCTGCGCTCGCGGTTGAAGGAGTCCGGCATCGACCCGCGCGACCTCAAGACCACGAGCTACGGCATCGATCCGCATCACGAGTGGCGCGGGAAGGATGAGAACCGCCGGCAGGTGTTCCTCGGGTGGATCACACGCCACCGCATGCGCCTCGAGCTTCCGGTCGACCGGGAACTGTTGAACAAGGCGTTCGTGGCGATCGCGTCGGAGGATGTGCAGTCATCCCTCGATGTCAGTTTCGAGGTGAGCGACCCGGGGGTGCTGCGCACGAAGATCCTCGAGGAGGCCGCCCGCGTGGCGTGCCGCAACGCCGGGGCGATCGCCACGGCCGCGGGCTGCAAGCTGGGCAGGGCGCTGAAGATCGAGTACGGCTGGTCGGAAATCCACATCAGCCGGCCGCTCTACAGCGCAACTCCGTCACTGATGGCCGACGTGATGGAGGCCCCGGACATCGAGCCGGAGGAAATCGACGCGAGCGACTCGGTGACGATTCTCTTCGAACTGCTCTAGCCACGCACGCGGCGTGGACCTTCGATCAGGGCGCGTCCTGGATGACCAGGTCGACGCGCCGGTTCTTCTGGCGGCCCTCGTTGGTGTCGTTGTCCGCCACCGGGCGGCTCTCGCCGAATCCTTCCCACGTCATTCGCGACGCGTCGACGCCCTGCGAAGCCAGGAATTCGTGCACCGCCTGCGCCCGCCGCTTCGAGAGGCCGAGGTTGTACTCGTCCGTACCGATGCTGTCGGTGTGTCCTTCGATCACGATGTTCATCTCACCGAACTGATTGATGATGGTCGCGATCTTGACCAGATTGAACTCGACGTCGCGTCGCAGGGTCGCCTTGCCGAAGTCGAAGAGGATGTCGGCCAGACTCACGATCGTGCCGCGGGCATCGCGACGGATGCTCGCGAACTTCCCCTGCAACTGACTCAAGGCGTCGTAGAGTTCATCCTGTCGCGTCTTGGCCTCGGCTCGCAACTGGTCCAGATCACGGCGCAGGTCGGCCTGGAGACCGCGCTCGAGATCCAGTGTGGCGCGCAGCGCGTCCGCGCGCGCGTCGCCGTACGCCGCCGTGAGCTGCGTCGCGTCGAGGCACACGCGCTCGTTCGCCCCGGAAACCACCCGGCACTCCAGCGACTGCGCCGCGCGGGCCGCCAGGTAGCGGCCGTGCTCGATGGTCGCGGCGTCGGCCTTCTCCGCCTGGTTCAGATCGAAGCCGTGCCGGTACGCGCTCTCCAGGTCCGCCACCGCGACCTTGCGCTCCGTGGCCGCCTGGCGCCACACGCTCCACTGGGTGGACACGCCGTCCATGGTCGCGGGCGGGAACTTCTCCAGATCGAGGGTCGATGCCGGCAGTTCGGGGTTGTCTTCCTCCGTCGTCATCGGTCCGCGCTTCGCAAACGACGCCTTCGCCCCCACGAATTCCTCGGTCTGTTCGAGCACGAAGACGGCCTCGCTCCATTTCGTGCGGGCTTCCTCCACCTCGCGGCGACACTTCTCCGCGCGCCGCGACGACGCGTTCATCCTCTCCAGTTCGAACGCCAGACGTGCATCGGCCAGCGCCCGCTCGGCCACGGGGAGGGCTTCCTTCTGCTTGCCCTGATCGACCAGCGCGCCCGCCTCGGTGCGCTTGGCCTGACCGGTATCCAGGGTCGCGATGGCCTGCGGGTCGGTCGCCACCGCGCGCAGGTTGCTCGCATAATCGTCGAAGTCCCGCAGCATCGGTTCCACGTTGACGCCCGCTGCGCATCCGCAGATCAGCACGGGGAGGATCAGCGTATTCACATATCGCGCTCTCATGATTGCTCCTTTATTCGAGCCCCGTTCGTCGCCGGTGCCATGGGACCGGTCGGGGGCCCCGTCGCTTCACTGTAATGGATGGGTTGCGGGGTGGTCCAGAAGTTGTCGGCAGCCGGTGATTTCGACCTGTTGAAATCGCCCCCGGGCGCTGTGCTATAGTCGCGGCGTTCCATCGCCGCAGCGATGTCCATGCGACCGCGAGGAGGGCTCATGTCCGAGTTCAAGCCGTACGTCCCCGCCGACCAGGAACTGAAGGACTTCACCGTTCGCACCATCGTGCTGGGCGTGATCCTGGGCGCGCTCTTCGGGAGCGCCAACGCCTACCTGGGGCTGCGCGTGGGACTCACCATCAGCACGTCCATTCCGCTCGCCGTCGTGTCGGTGGCGGTGCTGCGGCTCCTGGCGCCGATCTTCGGCAAGCCGACGATCCTCGAGTGCAACATCTCGCAGACCGCGGGCTCCGCGAGTTCGTCGCTCGCTTCCGGCGTCATCTTTACGATTCCCGCGCTCTTCCTGTGGGGCTACGAACCCTCGCTCCTCCAGATCACCATGCTCGCCGTGTGCGGCGGTGTGATGGGCGTGCTGCTCATGATCCCGCTGCGCCCGTACCTGATCGTCAAGGAGCACAAGACGCTCCCCTACCCGGAGGGAACCGCCGCCGCGCAGGTGCTGATCGCGGCGTCGGGCGCCGGCACCACGGCGAAGAACGTCTTCGTCGGCCTGGGCCTGGGTGCGGCGTACAAGGGACTCATCAACCTGCTCTACCTGTGGCCCGACGCCGTCGAGGCGAAGCTCCCCCTGCTGCGCAAGGCGATGGTGAGCATGTCCACCTCGCCGGCACTGATGGGTGTCGGCTACATCCTGGGTCGCCGCATCGGTGCGATCATGGTGGGCGGCGGGCTTCTGTCGTGGGTCGTGATCATCCCCTTCATCGCGACGCGCTACGGCGACGCCGCCATCTGGGACTCGACCCTCGCCTACCTGCGCACCAAGGGGCTCGACCCTTCGATCACCACCATCGGCGAACTGTCGCCGGGCAGGATCTGGGACGCCTACATCCGCATCATCGGCGCGGGGGCGGTGGCCGCGGCCGGCATCATCACCGTGGCGAAGTCGATTCCGACCATGGTCCAGTCGCTCAAGATCGGCGTGCGCCAGCTGCGCAGGAGTGCGGCCGAGCTCAACGTGGGTGTGTTGCGCACCGAGCGCGACCTGCCGCTGAGCTTCGTGTTCGTGGGCGTCACCGTCATCATCGCGCTCGTCACGTTCGTGCCGGGAATCATCGGCTCGCACACCGGGCTCGTCATGCGCTTCGTGGCGGCACTCGCCATCGCCATCTTCGCCTTCTGCTTCGTGACGGTGTCGTCACGCATCGTGGGATTGATCGGCGTCACCTCCAACCCGACGTCCGGCATGGCCATCGTGACACTCCTGGGCACGGGCTTCATATTCTGGGCGCTGGGCTGGACGGATCTCACCGGCAAGGTCACCGCGCTCACCATCGGCACCATCGTGTGTGTGGCCGCGTCCATCTCCGGCGACATCTCGCAGGACTTGAAGTGCGGCTACATCATCGGCGCCACACCGCGAAAACCGCAGACCGCCGAACTGATCGGCGCGGCGGGCTCGGCGTTCTTCGTGTGCCTGTCGGTGTTCTACCTCGGCAAGGCATACGGTTTCGGCAGCGACGCACTCCCCGCGCCGCAGGCGACTCTCATGAAGACCGTGCTGGACGGCGTGCTCGGCGGCAACCTGCGCTGGGATCTGGTCGGCGTCGGCGCCGCGTTCGCGGTGCTCATGCTCATCATTCGCATCCCGCCGCTTCCGTTCGCCGTCGGCATGTACCTGCCGCTGGAAACGATGACGCCCGTCTTCGTGGGCGGCCTCATCCGGCACTTCGTGAACACGCGTTACCCGTCGAGCAAGGAGCAGGAGGGCAAGGAGCAGGGCGTGCTGCTGGGTTCGGGATTCATCGCGGGCGAGGGACTGATGGGCGTGGTGGTGGCCGTCATCGCGGTGGTGATCGCCAGAACGCCGAAGTACGCGGAGGTGCACTACCCCGCCGAATGGATGGGACAGGTGATCTCGCTCGTCGCCTTTGCGATGCTCGGGTACTACCTGCTGCGCGTGGCGGCGAAGGGGCGGCGGGGGTAGGCCGTCTTTATATTCACTCCCACTGTGGGAGTGCACGCCTTTCTCGCCAGCGCGGGTTCCCCTGCGCCGCGGGCATCGCCTGCGTCATCGCCGGTCACCCGCGACCTATCTGCCCAGAACCAACTCGGTCCCGTCCCCCAGAATGACACGCCCCGTACCGCGCAGGTAAACGAGACCGTAGGTCTCGCTGAACGCAAAGGTCAGCCTCTCCCCACCCGTATCTTCGGCGATGATCTCAACACCGCAGACCGCGATACGACCGACCACCCGTACGATGGACGGGGCCGCCACCGGGAAGCACTCCGCGCGGCCGTCGGGATCCGCGTCGTAGCACTCG
>CAZPUV010000146.1:4577-6998 GCA_964589805.1 uncultured bacterium
GAGATGCTGAATGTCGCTTCGTCGCCCACTTCGATTTGCTGAACCATCACCTGCTCACGCCCGGGAGTCATGCCTGCGAGGTGAACGAGAACTTCGTCTTCATCGAACTCACGCCAGTACGAGAAAGAGTCCGGGCCAGTTTGCTTGAGCGTGAAACACCCGGAGATGACGGCGATCTTGACCGGCCGCAGGTGCGAGATCGACGCCCTCTCGCCGGGGCCCTGCGCCTCGACTTCCGCGAGCGACTGCCTGTTCTCCCCCACGAACGGATCAGGCATCGGCGGCTTCGGCTCCGGTTGAGCGGCCGCGGCGCGCGCGACCGGTGTCGGATCATTCCGGGGTGCCGTGCCGGCGCACCCGAGGAAGAAGCATGCGACCACAACCCATACCTGGAGTTCGATGATGCTCCTCAAGACCGATCGTTTCGACATGGCATCCTGCCCCTCCGTTGCCCGGCACAGCCGGCAGTGTAGAATTACGCTTCCTGCTCCTTGAACTCACCCGCCACGCGCATGAAGATCGCCAGTACCGCGATCGCCAGCAGCAGGTGCGCCGCCATGATGTACCAGATGTAGTCCGGATGACCCGCATCGCGCACGTTGCCGTAGAGCCAGGTGTACAATCCGCTGGTCAGGCCGCCGATGCACACCGCGAGGAAGTTCGTGCCCATGTACAGGCCGGCCTTCTCCTTGGGCGCGATCCAGGTGATGTACTCCTGGATGCGCGGCGAGGCCATCATCTCTCCCAGGGCGAAGAAGAAGATCCCCAGCAGCACCAGCGCCGGTGCGCCGATGTTCGCCGTGCCGATGATCACAAAACCGATCGCGGCGACGAACAGGCCCCACAGGAACGCCGGCATGGCGGGCCACTTCTCGATGAAGCGCGACACGAACACCTGGAAGATCATGATGATCCAGCCCGTGTGGGCAATCGTCTCCCCGAGAATCCGGTGTACCCCGTCCTCGTCCTGATGGGACAGGAAGCCGGCGACACCGCTGCCCAGGACCGATTGGAAATTCAAATAGAGCTGGGCGGTATCGAGGTTCCGATCCACGTAGATGGCGCAGATGTTGAAGAACGACCAGAACGGAAGCCAGAAGAACAGGCCGAGCAGCACGAGGAAGCTCGCGAACTTGACGTCGGATAGTGCGACACCCATCTCGCGGAACTTCTCCTTGAGGGTGGTTCCCTCGAGCTGGCGCGGCGGCTCCTTGTAGAAGAAGATCGTGATGAGCAGCATCACCACCACCGCCACGGCGGCGGCGACAAACGCGTAGCTCCACGAGATGGCACGCAGGTGGCCGGCCACGATGGGGCCGAAGGACCCGCCGATGTTGACCATCGCGTAGAAGATGCCGAAGCCGAGCGTCTTGTTGGTCGGGTCCGAGACCGCGCGCACCGTGCCGGAGATCAGCGGCTTGAAGATGCCGGCCGCGAGTCCGATCGAGAGCATGGTCAGCGCGATTCCGGAAAACGACTTGGTCAGGAGCAACAGGAGGACCGACGGCAGGTATGCGAGATACGAGATGATCAGAATCTTCTTGAAGCCGTACCGATCGGCGAAGGTTCCGGAGATGACGGGGATCGAGTAGGAGATGAACAGGAAGATGCTCTGCACGATCCCGAGCTGCCCGCGCGAGTAGCCGAGCTGCTCCATGTAGATCCCGAAGCCGAAGTAGATCCCGTAGTAGGCGAATCGCTCCAGCACCTCGATGCTGTTGGCGACCCAGAACACGGGCGGAAAGGGGGTTCTGTTCTTCATAACGCTATTGCTCCCAGGGTTGGACCCGCGACGCACAGCGGCCTGAATGCCGCGTAGGATATCACGGGGCCGCGGGAGCGCCAAGCGTCGGAGTGGGCGGACGCCGGACGGAGGGCGGGTTGCTCCCCCGCCGGCCTCCGGGGGCCCGGATCCTCCCCTACCGCGCGATGACCATCTTGCTGGTGACGGTCGAACCGGCCGCGGTGACGCGGTAGAAGTACACGCCGTTCGCGAGCGTCTTGCCCCGGGCGTCTCGTCCGTCGAACGGAATCCGCTGCCAGCCCGCGCGCGCCTGCGACATCTCGACCACGCCCACGCGCCGCCCGGCCACGTCGTAGATCTCCACTCGAACGTCCGACGGCGTCGGGAGCCCCACCTGGAACTCCGTCCCGGCCCCGAACGGGTTCGGGGAGTTCTGCAGCACCATCAGTCGTGTAATTGCCGGCGTGTCGTCCACACCGGTGGCACCCGATACGGCCGCCTCGTTTGAAGGAGCGCTCTGGTTGGCGTGCACATCATATGCCGTGACGATGTAGTACAGCGTCGTCGCCGGCGCCCCGGTGTCGACCAGCAGCGAGTCGTTCGCGCTCGAGAGGAAATGGATCGGAGCCGGTGTCACGCCCGCCGACGTGGCGCGGTACACGGCGTAGTTGCGAAAA
>CAZPUV010000147.1:0-1522 GCA_964589805.1 uncultured bacterium
GATGCCGGACACGGACCGGGAATCCTGGTACGTGGTCCGAATTGGAGGTGCGACGGTGGGGACGGCTTCGGAGAGTGTGGCCGAAACGCCGTCCGGAATCGTCTTCCGGGCGCACATGAACGTGAGCTTCGCGCGACTGGGAACACCGCTCTCGATGATGGTCTTGTCCGAGGAGATGACCGACCCGGACGGCCGTCTGGTCAGGTCGCGCATGGAGAGCTCGCTGTCCAACTCCAGCTCGACGGCCTCGATGGACGGAGACACGCTCCGGTACGAATCGCGCGTGGGAGGGGCGGTGCATCGGCGGTCCCTCGTCTGGAACCCGGATGGGGTGACCGAGGTCGTCGCCGCGCGCCGCCTGCGCGGGTGGGTTGTCGACGCCGCGACCCCGCCCGAGACGACGATGACGATATTCGATATCTCCGAGGGCGACTTCCGCGTGCAACGTTTCGTGCGGGTCGACGAAGCGTCGGGCATCGACCAACCGGATTCCGGCCTCATCTTCGTCGACGAGTACGACACCGGCTCGCCGACGCCTTCCTCGTCGATATGGTTCGACGGTGACGGCGATGTGGTGCGCACCGTGGTCCGCCAGCTGGGTGTCGAAATCATGATCGAGCGCGTCGCCGCGGAGGCCGTGAACGACATCGTGCTCGAACCCGATTTCGACATCGTCCGCCAGTCGATGGTGCGCTGCGACGGATTTCCGCGCCCGGCGGGGCGCGTGAAGGACGTGACGCTGCGCCTCGAGTTTCCGGGCGCGCCGCCGACGGCGCCGATGTCAGGGCCCAATCAGGAGGAAGTCGCGCGGGAGGCCCGGCGGGTGGACGTTCGCCTGACGCGCGAGACGAGCCTGCGCATGACGGAAGATCCGGAGTCGCTGGAGCGTTTCCTGCGCCCCGATCGCTTCGTGCAGTCGGGCGATCCGGTCGTGCGGGCCGTGGCGGACAGCATTCGCAGCGAGACGCACGCGCGCGGATGGGATCTGGCGCGGGTCATCACGGACTGGGTGAACGGACACATCGTCCACAAGGGAATGCAGCACGGGTACGCGTCCGCCCTGGACGTCTACCGGACCCGCGCGGGCGACTGCACGGAACACTCGCTCCTCGCCGTGGCGGTGCTTCGCGCCGCGGGCATACCGGCTCGACCAGTGGTCGGACTGGCGTACGGGGAGGAAGAGCGCGCCTTCGTGGGGCACATGTGGGTGGAGGCCTACGTGGACTACTGGCGCACCCTCGACCCGCTCGACCTTGCGCTCGACCCGATCCGCCTGCGCGTGCACGCATCCGAGTCGAGCGAATCTCCGGGCGAACGTGATCTGCTGCGCGCATACGGGGCCGTGGCCGGGGTCACGCTTCGCGCGATCGACTATCACCTCGAATAACGGGAGGCAACCTTGCCAGGTCTCAAGAAAACGATGTTCCGCGAGTACGACATTCGCGGGAAGGTGACCGACGACGAGTTGAACGCACGCTCGGCCGAGTGGATCGGGCGGGGTTTCGGCACTTTCCTGGGCCGC
>CAZPUV010000147.1:1532-6940 GCA_964589805.1 uncultured bacterium
ATGGTGGTCGGATACGATTGCCGCTTCGGGTCGGTCGAGATCAAGGACGGCCTCGTGAAGGGGCTGCGCGCCACCGGGCGCAACGTGATCATGATCGGCATGTGTCTGACGCCGATGATGTACTGGTCGCAGTACCGGTTCAAGGTGCGGGGAGGGGCGATGATCACGGGGAGTCACAACCCGAAGGGGTGGAATGGTCTCAAGCTCGGCGCCGGCTTCTCGTCGACCCTGGTGGCGAAGGAGATCCAGGAACTGTACGACATCATCGAGCGCGAAGACTTCGCGAGCGGCAAGGGCGATTACGCGGAAGCGGCGATCTTCGATGACTACGCGGCGGATCTCACCGGCCGTGTGAAAGTCGCCCGCCCGCTCCGGATCGTGATCGACACGGGTAACGGTACCGCGGGCGCGTTTGCGCCGCGCATCTTCCGCGATGCGGGGCTTACCGTCGTCGAGCAGTTCACGGAACTGGACCCGGACTTCCCGAACCACGAGCCGGATCCCGCCCGAACCGACACCGTGGAGGCGCTGGGGAAGCGTGTGCGGGCGGAAGGCGCGGACCTCGGCCTGGCCTTCGACGGAGACGGCGACCGTTTCGGCGTGGTCGACGAGAAGGGGGAGGTCATCTGGCCGGACCGCTACATGATCCTGCTCGCGAGACAGGTTCTCGAGCGCGTTCCGGGAGGAAAGATCGTCTTCGACGTCAAGTGCACGCAGGCGCTCGAGGAAGACATCCGTGCGCACGGGGGAATGCCGATCATGTGGAAGACGGGGCACTCGCACATCAAGGCCAAGCTCCACGAAGAGAAGGCCGCGCTCGCGGGTGAGATGAGCGGACACGTGTTCTTCGTCGAGAACTACTACGGGTTCGACGACGGGATCTACTCGGGGCTCCGGTTCGTGGAGTACGTGTCGGGGAGGAAGGAAGCGCTCTCGCGGATCATGGAAGGCACGCCTTCGTACCTGTCGACGCCCGCGATCAACGTGAAATGCGCGGACGAGGTGAAGTACGACGTCGTGACGCGCCTCACCGCGGAACTCAAGAAGGACTTCGACCGCGTGATCGACATCAACGGCGCGCGCGTCGTATTCGAAGACGGTTGGGGGCTCGTGCGCGCGTCGTCCAACCTTCCCGAACTCGTGCTCCGCTTCGAGGCGCGCACGCCGGAGCGCCTGGAGGAGATCAAGCGCACCTTCCGCGGCTACCTCGATCGCTACCCCGAGGTCGACCGGCACTGGGAGAACGAGTGACATGAAGAAGATCATCTGGATTGCCGCGGTCGTCGGTTTGCTGGCGACGGCCGCGCTCGGAACGGAACTCCCGCCCGGGTATGCGACGCTCGACGAAACGCAGCCTCTGCTCGAAAAGACGCTGCGCGTCCATCTGGCGCCCGATATCTCCGCGTTGACACAGCGCGAACGCGAGACGGTGCAGAGGCTCGTCGAGGTGGGTGCCATATTCCAGGGTCTGCACGAGACGATGCGGCACCGCCAGGCGGTCGACGCGCATCGTGCTCTCGTCGCCCTCGACGCCAGGCTCGGGTCGCCGCCCGCGACACGGAATCTGCTCGCGCTCTACTATTCGGGCAAGGGTCCCGTCGTGCGCGGCCTCGACAACAGGCGCAGGCCGATTCTTCCGGTCGACGCCCCCGTCCCCGGGGGTTCGGTGTATCCCTGGGGAGTGACGAGGGATGAAATCGACGCGTATCTCACGGCGCACCCGGAGACACGCGCCTCCATCCTTCATCCGCGTACGGTGGTTCGCCGTCTGGATTCGGCGTCGCTCAAGAAGGACCGGTCGACGCTCGCGAAGCACCCCGCGCTCGACCTCCTGCACCCCGGACTGCGCGCCTCGCTCGACGCACTGCGGCCGGATCCGAAGGGGTTCTACGCCGTGCCGTATTCGGTCGCGTGGGCGACCGAACTGACGAAGGCGAGTGGCCTGCTTTCCGAGGCGGCGTCGCTCATCGCACCGGAGGACGAGGACTTTGCGGCGTACCTCCGCAACCGCGCGCGCGACCTCCTCACCGACGATTACGAAGCCGGCGACGCCGCCTGGGTGTGCGGCCGTTTCAAGAACCTGAACGCGCAGATCGGATCCTACGAGACGTACGATGACGAACTGTACGGCGTGAAGACGTATTTCAGCCTCAATGTGCTCACGCGGGATCATGCGCGCAGCGACGCGCTGCGACAGGCCACGCGGGAGTTGCAGGCGCTGGAGGACTCGCTGCCGTACGACGACGGCAGGGAACACAAGCGCGTGCGCACGGACATCCCGGTGGGTGTCTACGACGTTGTCGTCGACTTCGCACAATCGCGGGGCGGAAACACCGCCACGATCCTGCCCAACGACGCGAACATGGCCCGCAAGTACGGCCGCACGATCCTGCTGCGCCGGAACATCATGACGCAGCCGGATCTGTTCGAAATGCAGCGTACCGCGTACGTCGCCGCGGTAGCGGAGGAGTTCGCCCATCATCTCACACCGGAGGCGAACGCGAACCGCACCCTCTGGCACGAGATCGGCCACTACCTCGGCGTCGACCGGACGCGCGAGGGGCGTGACCTCGACGACGCGCTCGAGCACGCGTCCTCGGTGTACGAGGAGATGAAGGCCGACCTGGTGTCGCTCTACCTGTCCGCGGCGCTGGAGAAGATGGGGTACTACGACGCGGAGACGCGCCGCGCGCTGTTTGCCAGCGGGGTTCGTCGCGTGCTCCTGAAGAACCGGCCCGAGCGATCGCAGGTGTACCAGACGATGGAACTGATGCAGCTGAACTACTTCCTCGAGAAGGGGGCCCTCTCGTTCGATGCGGGGAGCGGGAGGCTGTCGATCGACTACGAACGGTTTCCCGCAGCGGTGGGCGCGATGCTGCGCGAGACGCTCGAGATCCAGGCCGCAGGCGATCGTGACGCGGCCGAGGCGTTCATCACGCGCCACACCGGCTGGCGCGACGATCTTCACGAGCGGCTGGCAGAGGCGATGCGCGCGGCCGAGACGTACCGTTTCGCGTACGTCACCTACGAGTTGCTCGAGAGCGCGGAATGACCTTCGGGGCCGCCGGCCGGGGCGTGGTCCATCCCGAGCTCCAGATCGTCGCGGGGAGCATCCTGATCAGCTTCTCCGCCGTCTTCGTCAAACTCGCCTCCGTGGGGCCGACCACGTCCGGGGTCTACCGCAACGTCTTCGGTGCGATCGCGCTCTTCGCAATCGTCGCCGCCCGTCGCGACCGCGTCTGGAACGGGATGCGGCGCCTGCGCTGGGCGCTGGTGGCGGGCCTCTTCTTCGCCGCCGACATCTTCTTCTGGCATCGGTCCATCCTGTACGTGGGACCCGGCCTCGCGACGATTCTCGGCAACTTCCAGGTGTTCTTCATGGCCGGTGTGGGACTCCTCGTGTTTCACGAGCGTGCGACGTGGCGGTTCCTCGCGGCCATACCGCTCGCGGTTCTGGGACTCCTCCTGCTCGTCGGACTGCACTGGGGCGACTTCGATCCGACCTATCGGCGCGGCGTGTTCTACGGCATTCTCACGGCCGTCAGTTACGCACTCTACCTGCTGTCGCTGCGCGGCGCCCGGCGGGAACGCGAACGCGTCTCGGCGGTGGCGAATCTTGCCGTCGTGTCGGCGGTCACCGCTCTGCTCCTGCTCGTGATCGCACGCGCGTCGGGCGAGAGCCTGCGCATCCCGGATGGCCGGACCGCCGTCGTCCTGGTCGCATACGGCGTATTGTGCCAGGCGCTGGGGTGGATTCTGATCTCGCGCACGTTTCACCTGGTGGACGCGTCGCGCGCCTCCCTCATCCTGCTGCTGCAGCCCGCGCTCACGTTCGTGTGGGACGTGGCGTTCTTCGGCCGGCCGACCACCGCACTCGAAGCCGGCGGTGCGGCGCTCGCGATCGCTGCGATCTACATGGGCAGTCTGCGGAACGGCCGGAGGCCGGAACAGGCATCGGCATGAACTGGAAACTCGTCACGCCCCTGTGCCTGTTCGGCCCGCTGCTGGGGGGGCTCGCGGTGGCGGGCGTCGTGCCCGAGGGCGCCGACCGCTTCGTGTGGTTCGCGGTGGTCGTGCTCTGCGCCACCCTCTGCGCAAGGTTCGAGCCGGCGCGTGCGCTCCTGCACGGCGCGGTGACCGGATTCGTCAACGGCGCGTCGTCGACGCTCGTGCAGGCATTCTTCGTGGACACACTGGTGAGGAACAACCCGTACATCGCGGAGAGATTCGCCGATCAACCCGCCGGCTTCGACCTGGAGTTCTTCGTGTTCATGCTGGTTCCGTTCATCGGCGTCGCCGGCGGAGCCGTGACAGGGCTGGTCGCGATGCTGGCCGCGCGCGTCTTCGCGGCGCGCGCCGGGAAGCGGGGCAGCGGCGAAACCGCCCCTTGACAAGCAACCCGCGCGTGGCCAACGCTCACGCGGACATGACCATGGAATCAAGAACAGCGCATATGAATCGGCGAACGAAGATCGTCGCCACGCTCGGACCGGCGAGCGACTCTCCGGAGATGATCGAGGCACTGCTGCGCGCCGGGATGAACGTGGTACGGATCAACACATCCCACGGCACGCCCGAGGGCCACAGGCGACTGATCGACATCGTGCGCTCAGTCTCAAAGCGAACGGGCGTCTACGTCCCCGTCCTGCTCGATCTGTCCGGGCCCAAGATGCGCATCGGCGCCATGGCGGCGGGTTCCGCGGCGCTGCGGTCCGGCCAGCCGTTCACGCTGACGACGCGGGACGTCGCGGGTGACTGGCGCGAGGTTTCCATCAACTACCCGGCGCTTGTTACCGACGTCGCTGCGGGAGACAGCATCCTGATGGGCGACGGAGAGATAGAACTCCGGGTCGCGCGCACCACGGGTACCGATGTCGTGTGCGAAGTGGTCGTGGGCGGCGACCTGAAGTCGAACAAGGGCATCAACGCGCCCGGTGTGAAGCTGCGTGAGACGGTTCCGACGCGGAAGGACCTCGTGAGCATCGATTTCGGCATCCGCGCGGGCGTGGATTTCTTTGCGCTCTCGTTCGTGCGTACCGCGGCCGAGGTTCTGCTTCTGCGAGAACTGCTGCGCGAGAAGGGTGCGGACATTCCGATCATCGCCAAGATCGAGAAGAAGGAGGCGCTGGACAACCTGGAAGGCATTCTCGATGCGGCGGATGCGGTGATGATCGCCCGCGGCGACCTGGGACTGGAGATGCCGATCGAACAGGTTCCATTGATCCAGAAGGACGTCATCCGGGCCGCGCTCGTCGCGAGCAAGCCGGTGATCACCGCCTCGGCGGAGACGCCATCAAGCGCCGCGTGGTGCACCTTCAGCAGGATGGCGAAGCCGTCCTCTTTCCTGCCGGTCTCGACGTAGACCATTTCCCACAACGGGCGGTCCAGGCGCACGCCGGTACTGAAGA
>CAZPUV010000148.1:0-6353 GCA_964589805.1 uncultured bacterium
CCGCTCGCCCCGTACTGCGACTTCCGCGTGTCCCACGACCCCGCGAGCGGTCTGCGAAGCTTCGCCTCCCCGCCCCGCTTCTCGACGGGTTACGTCGCGCTGCGAAACCGCGCCGCGCTTCTTGTGGAAGCGCACATGATCAAGGATTACGCAACCCGGGTCCGCGGTACCTACCGCATTCTCCTCGAGGCTCTCTCGATCGTGGACGACGAAGCCGTCGAGTTGCGCCGCGTGGTCGCGCAAGCGGATGCGAGGAATGCGAGCGCGTCATTCCGCAGCGAGCCCCTCCCCATGACGTGGAGGGTGTCGGAAGCGGAGAGCACCATGATCGATTTCCTCGCCCTGGAATACAGTGTCGAGAAGAGCGCCGTGACCGGCGGAGACTGGTATCGCTACGGGACCCGGCCCGTGACGCTGAGGATTCCCTACTTCCACGAGCAGGAAGTCACGTCCACGGCACGGCTCCCGGAGGCATACGCCGTGCCCGGGCAGTGGGTCGAGGCCATCGCGCGGGTCAGGGCGCACGGACTGGCGTTCTTCACCCTCCGCGATGACGTTACCCTGCCGGTGTCGACGGTGCGATTCCGCGACGTTCGCTGGGCCGCATCGCCCTACGAAGGTCGCCATCCGCTGACGTATGAGTGGGACGAGATCACCGAGCAGCGACTCCTCGCCGCCGGCACCGTGATCATCGATCTCGCGCAGCCGGGCGCACGCGTCGCGGCGCACCTCTTCGAGCCCGCCGGTTCCGACGCGCTCGTGCGCTGGGGCTTCTTCGACGCCTCGTTCGAGCAGAAGGAGTACATCGAGTCCTACGTGATCGAGCGGATGGCGCACGAGATGCTGGCGGCCGACACCGCCCTCGCGTCGGCGTTCGAAGTCGCTCGCGCGGATTCGGCCTTCGCGTCGAACCCGCAGGCGATCCGCAACTGGTTCTACCGGCGGACTCCTTATTTCGACGATCGTCCGGGTGTGTATCCGGTGGCACGAATTCTCGATCGCGCCGTCGTGGAGAGACTCGCGCGCCAGTCGCGTTAGTCGTCCGACTCGTAGACGATCTTCCCGCGCACAACCGTCATCACGGCGCGCGCGTTCAGGATCTCCAGCGGAGGGATCGACGTGATGTCGCGGTCGATCACCGTGAGGTCGGCTCGCATTCCGGCGGCGATCGTCCCCGCCCGCCGCTCGTCGAAGGCGGCGAACGCCGCGCCCGCCGTGAAGGCCCGCAGCGCCTCGCCGACGTCCACCCTCTCTTCGGGAAGCCAGCCGCCCGGCGGACTGGCCGCGTGGTCCTGGCGGGTGACCGCCGCGTAGATGCCCCACAGCGGGTCGATGGACTCCACCGGCGCGTCCGATCCGAAGACCAGGACGGCTCCCGCGTCCGCAAGCGAGCGCCACGCGTAGGCCCCCTCCATGCGGTTCACCCCGATGCGCGCCTCCACCCACGGCATGTCCGAGGTGGCGTGCGTCGGCTGCATCGACGCAATCACGCCCAGCCGGGCGAAGCGCGGAATGTCGGCCGGCGCGAGAATCTGGCAGTGCTCGATGCGAGGCCGGGAGTCGTTCGTCGGCACGCGATCGAGTGCTCCGGCGTACGCGTCCAGGGCGATTCGATTGCCCCGGTCGCCGATGGCGTGGGTCGCGGCCTGGAAGCCGTGCTCGAGCGTCGCGACCGTCCACGCGAGCAGCGACTCGGCCGGCGTCACGACCAGACCCGCGTTGCCGGCTTCATCGTCGTAGTCCGCGAGGAGCGCGGCACCGCGCGAGCCCAGCGCCCCGTCGGCCCGGAGCTTCACGCATCGCACCACGAGACGCCCGCCGCATTCCTCGGCCGGGCCCGCGCGCATGGCCGCGCGAACCATGTCCGGTTCATCGGAGTCGAGCATCGCGTAGACGTTGAGCGTGAGGTCGCCCGCCGCGTGCAGGCGCCGGAGTGACTCGAGCACGGCTGAACCGGTGCCTGCGTCGTGCACGCCGGTCAGGCCCGCGCGGTTGCAGCCGTCGATCGCGCGCCGCAGGATCGCGTCGAGTTCTTCGGCAGACGGTCGCGGCACCACGGCATCCACGAGCGACTCGGCGTTGTCCACCAGCACGCCCGTCGGATTGCCGGCGGTGTCGCGCACGATCCGGCCGCCCTCCGGATCCGGCGTCTCGCGCGTGATTCCGCACGCGTCCAGCGCCGTGCGGTTGAGCCACACCGCGTGACCGTCCACGCGGTCTAGGTACACGGGGTTCGCCTCGGTGCCCGCGAGTTCCCGCCATGTCGGGAATGCCTTCTCGTCCCAGTCGTTCTGATCCCAGCCGCGCCCGTGGATCCACGTACCCGGCGGCGAGGACTGCTGGGCGTCTCTGACCAGCGCCGCGACGGCGGCGGCCGACGTCGTGCCGACGAGAGACACTTCGCCCAGCAGCACGCCCAGGTTCTTCATGTGCACGTGCGCATCCACCAGCCCCGGCACGAGGAGCCCTCCCCGCAGATCCACCACGCGCGTGCCTTCTCCGCGCAACTTCTCGCCGCCGGCCACGTCACCCGCGTACACGATGCGTTCGCCGCGAACGGCCACGCACGTCACGCCGCGCGCGTCGGTTCCCGTCCAGACCACTCCCCCGCGGAAGATCAGATCCGCCGCTTCCGCACAGACAACGGCGGGCCAGAAGCCGAACACCAGCGCGAGGACGACCGCGCGGGCGGCGCCGGCGCTCACATGGCCCCCGCGGCGGTCAGCCGCGCCAGATTCTCGCGCGCCCCGCGCAGGCTCGCCGAGTCGGCGTCGCCGTTCTTCTGCATCGTCACGACCCTCCGGTAGCACGCGATCGCGTCCGACAGGTCACCCTTGCGCTCGTATGCGGTGCCCAGCGTGAGCCAGACCATGGGGTACATGAGGCCCGCGTCGGCCTTGAGCGTGGGCCCGCCGACGATGGCCCGCAGGCGTGCGACCGCCCCCGCGTAGTCGCCCGTCTCCAGAAGACACCGGCCGATCACGTAATTCACCAGCGGCTCCTCCGACTTGCTGTAGCCCTTTTCCCTGGTGCGGGCCGTCGCAACCTCGCTGGCGCCGGCGCAGTCCCCATGCACGGCGGCCTCGAGAACCTCGACGATGGCCCGGGCGTTTGCGATCCTGTCACGTTGCTTGCGGAGGATCGCGTGAGCACGGGCGGTGTCTCCGCTCAGAACCGAAAACCCGGCGAGCGTGCTCAGATACTCGGCGGACTTGTGCTTCGGGCTGGCGGCCGAGAGCCTGTCGAGCGTGGCCAGCGACCGACTCGGATCCTGGTACGCCCAGTACTCGAGCGCGGCTCGCGAGAGCGCCAGCCCTACGATGTACGTCGAGTCGTTCAGCGTCGTCTTGACCATCTCGGCCCCCGCGTCCAGCACGCCGAATGCGTCCCGGTAGCGTCCGAGGTACGGCAGGATCACGATCGAACGCTGCGCACCGATCTCGAAGAGAGAGGGCATGTCGTTGCCGGCCGTCGCCAGACTCTCGGCGACATCCAGACTCCGCAACGCGTCGTGCGGCCTGCCCTGTGCGAACTGAATGGAGGCCATGCGCAGCGGGATCCGGGGAGACCCCGGATAACGCCTGGCCACCGCGTCGAGTATCTGCATCGCCCGGTCCGCGTCGTTCTGCTCGAAGTGCGCCCAGGCCAGGTACTCGTACGCCTCCGCGGACGGCGCCACCTGCACCCAGCGCTCGGCGCTCTTCAAACCCTCATCGTACCGCTCGAGACGCAGGTATGCCCAGGTCAGGTGCTGCAGCGCGCGATCCATGTCCGGGTCCACCGCAAGCGCCGCACGGAAATGCACCACGGCGGAATCGTACTGTGCCGAGTGGAATTCCGCATCGCCCAGCCCGAAGAGCATCTCCTTGTCCTGCGGATAGAGCGTCTTCATCTCGCGGAGCACCGGCAGTTGTGCCTCGAAGCCCTCTTCGATCGAGACGCGCAGCGCGCGCACCAGATAGCGCTCCTTCAGCGGAAGACGATCTAGATTCTCCACCGCGTAGTCGATGTGCTTCCGCATGTCCGCGCCGTGGCGCCGCGTCCACCACCGGACGTACCCCAGACGGTAGTGCGCCAGCGCGAAGGTCGAGTCGTACTCGAGCGCGCGTGTGAACGCGGCGGCCGCACCGTTGAACTCGAGATCGTTGAGCAGCGCTTCGCCCTCGAAGTAGGCCTGGTAGGCGTCCAGATTCGTCGTCGTCACGTCGCCCACGCGGGCGGTCTGCTCCACGGCTTCGCTGGTATCCCGGAGGTCGATGCGGATATCGCGCGCGATCTCGTCGATCAGGTGCGGAATGCTCTCCTGTCCCCGCCCCTCCCGGCGCGTCGTGTAGATGTACTTGTGCGTGCGCGTATTCATGATCTTCAGATCGATCGTGTAGAGGTCGCCAAAGCGTCGGATCGTCGGGATGACCAGCGCGTCGACACCGGCGGCGTCGCAGATGCGCTGCCCCAGCGACTCGTCGATTATGGCCACGCCGTCGCGCCCGAGGGTCTTCAGCACGTCCAGCATGCGTGAGCGCGTCATGACCGAGAGGCGTCTGGACTGTTCCAGCGCGGTGATGAGCATCCCCGACAGCCCGTCGAGAGCGGGCTCGTCGGTGTCGTTGTCGAAGTCGATGACGGCGATGGGCACGCGTTCCTCTCCACCGGCCATCCGCCCGCGGACGAAATCGTACGCCACGAATGCCGCCACCAGCGTCAGCACGGAGGCTGCGGCGATCCCCGCCAGGCGCAGGCGGCTGGAGCGCGTCGCTGTGCGCCCAACCCCGGTCAGGTGGTCCAGGGCCGACCGCAGCGCCTCGATCAGTTCCGGGAGCGACTGGTAGCGGTTCTCCGGCGCCTTGGCGAGGCAGCGCTCGACGATGCTGACCACGCGCGAAGGCAAACCGGCGCGAAACTCACCGATGGGACGGTGTGGTTCGTTCAGAATCGAATAGAGCACCGCCTGTTCGTAGTCGCCGCGGAACGGAAGTTCTCCCGCCAGCATCTCGTAGAGAACCACCCCGAGCGACCAGATGTCGGTGCGCTGATCGACCGCCTCGCCCCTGGCCTGCTCGGGAGACATGTAAGCGGACGTTCCGCGTGAGGTGAAGCGCTCGTCCTGCTTGCCCGGTCCAGCCGGGCGTGCGAGTCCGAAGTCCATGATCACCACCCTCTCCGACGGAGTGATCATGATGTTGGAACTCTTGATGTCCCGGTGGACGATGTTCCGTTCGTGCGCCTGCTTGAGACCATCCGCGATCTGGATCAGATAGCGGAGCGCGTCCACGGTTTCTATCCTCCCGGACAGCACGCGGTCGCGCAGCGTCGTCCCCTCGACGAACTGCATCGCGATGAACGTCTGTCCGTCGATTTCGTTGATCTCGTAGATGGTGCAGATGTTGGGATGATCGAGACCGGCGGCCGCCCGCGCCTCGGCCACCAGGCGCTGTTCGTCCTCGGGTCGCACCGTGATCGCGGGGTGAAGGAACTTCAGGGCCACGGTGCGGTGCAGACGGGTGTCCTCCCCCCGGTACACCACGCCCATGCCGCCCTCGCCGAGCTTCTCGGTGATCTGGTATTGATGCAGCTTCCGGCCGATCATGCTGGCTCCCCGCCCGCTTCGGGCACCCCCGTATCTACGCCCGAAACCGCTCCCGGTTGCACGGGCCGGGATGATCGTTCAGCGTGTGCGTTTCACCACGACGATGGTGAGGTCGTCGATGCGCTCGGCGCCCTGCTCGTGCTCCCTGACGGCTGCCACGACGCGATGGAGGATCTCGCCGGCGGACTGATCGGTCGCCTCTCTGACGTTGTCGATCAGACGCTCCTCGCCGAAGGGGTGGTCGAATTCGTTCACGGCGTCCGGGATCCCGTCGGAGTAGATCAGAAGGATGTCTCCGACGCCGATCCTCGCCACGTCCGCCTGGTACGGGAAGTCCTCGAGCACGCCCAGCGCCATCCCACCGGTCGCCAGCCGGTCGACGGAACCGTCCCTGCGCAACAGAACGGGATTCTCGTGGCCGGCGTTGCAGAACCCGAGCGAATGTTCCTTCGCGTCGAGAATCCCGAAGAACAACGTCGCGAACTTCTCGGGATCCGTGCTCTGGTAGATGAGCCGATTCGAGCGCGAAATCGTCTCGCCGACAGGAGACTCCAGCGCCGTCTGTCCGCGCAGGGTCGCCTGGAGCGTGGCCATGAGCAGGGACGCCGGCAGTCCCTTGCCGGACACGTCTCCGAGACACACGGCCCAGCGGCCGCTGGAAATCGGGATGAAATCGAAGTAGTCGCCACCCACCATCAACGCCGCATCGCTGCTGGCCGCGATCTCGTATCCTTCGATCGCGGGAGGATGCTTCGGCAGCAGATCC
>CAZPUV010000148.1:6363-6923 GCA_964589805.1 uncultured bacterium
GCTCCTTCATACCGGCGAGCGCCTTCTCCTCTTCGTAGAGGCGCGCGTTCTCGATGATCTGGGCGGACTGGCCGGCGATGATGGCCAGCAGGCGCTGGTCCTCATCCGTGAATCCGTTCTGCGCCTTCTTGTTGTAGCTCGTGATGACGCCGACCAACTCCGACTTGACCATCAGCGGAACGCACAGAATGGAGTTGATGGACTGGTCCCACTTGAGACCCCGGAAGCGTTCGTCGGCGCCAGGGTCGTTGGTGCAGAGCGGCTTCTTGTACAGGTGCATCCACCCCAGCAGATTCTCGTTCAGGTGGTAGTGGGGGTGCTCGGCCGAACTCGTCATCGCCCGAACCAGTGTCTTCATCGACTGGCTCGCGTTGCGATCCACGAGTGTCACGACGGTCTGCTCGGCCTGGACCGCGCGCATCGAGCGGTCCACGATCTTGTGGATGATATCCTCGGAATCGACGGAAGCCCCGATGGCCCGGGCGAGGTCGTTCAGGATGGACAGCTCTTCGACCGCGCGCTTGAGCTGGTGGTTCTCCTCCCGCAGGGCGTCTACGTCC
>CAZPUV010000149.1:0-6905 GCA_964589805.1 uncultured bacterium
ACACGTAGAAGAGGAACAGGTCGAGGGACACGAAGGCGCCGATCATCGCCGTCTCCAGGAACAGGAGACAGACGAAGAACTCCTTCACGCGCTGCTCGATCGACTTGAAGCAGCTGAGCGCCGTGATCGGCGTGATGAAGGTCACCAGCATCACCAGGAACAGGCTGATGCCGTCGATGCCGATGTGGTACGCGATCCCCAGCGAGGGCATCCAGGGCGCGTCCACCACGAACTGCATGTCCGGGTTGGTCACGAACCCCTGCACGAGCTTGAGCGACACGGCGAAGATCGCGATCGAGGCCACGAGCGAAAAGCCCTTGATGGCGCCGTGCGCACGCGCCGGCATCAGCGCCACCACGACGGCGGCGAAGAGCGGCAGGAATGTCACCAGACTCAGGATATCCACGCTATTTCACCAGTTCGTAGATCAGGTACAGGAACCCGATCAGCATGAAGAACGCGTACGTGCCCACCACACCCGACTGGACCAGCCGGAATCCGGCGCCGACGAGACGGGCGGTGATGCCGAGGCCGTTGACGATGCCTTCGATGATTCCGGCGTCGATCAGGCGGAACATGAGCTTGTCGGCGATGGCGTAGCCCGGCCGCACGATCGTGCGTTCGTAGAGCTCGTCCACGTAGTACTTGTTGAAGACCAGCGTGTAGATCCCGCCCAACCGCGACGTGAACGCGGCCGCCGAGCCCGGCATCTGCACGTAGAGCATGCGCGCGAAGAGTATCCCGGCCAACGCCACGACGACCGACACGACCATCAGGATGATCTCGAGCTGCGCGGAGCCGTGGCCTTCCGCGGCGGCTGCGATCGTCACCGCGGGTACGGACGCCGCGCCCACGCCAAGTCCGTGACCGCCGGCGTGACCCGCGAACACCGGCTCGAGCCAGTGGTGGAAGATGTTCGACCCGCCGATCGCCGCCGGCACCCCCAGGAAGCCGACCACCACCGCACCGGCGGCCAGCACGACCAGGGGCATCGTCATTGCGGGCGGCGACTCGTGCAGGTGGTGCCTGGCCTCGTGCGACACGTTGTCCTTCCCGTGGAAGGTGAGGAACACGGCGCGGAACACGTAGAACGCGGTCATGCCCGCGGTGGCGAGCCCGACCGTCCACAGCACGCGCGGGAGCCATTCCGGACCCACGTGGGCGTTGAAGACGCTCCAGAGGATCTCGTCCTTCGAGAAGAACCCCGCCAGCGGCGGAATGCCCGCGATGGCGAGCGACGAGACCAGGAACGTGAGCCAGGTGATCTTCATGTGCTTCGAGAGCTGGCCCATCTTGAGCATGTCCTGTTCGCCGGAGAGGCCGTGGATCACGGACCCCGCCCCGAGGAACAGACAGGCCTTGAAGAACGCGTGCGTCACGAGGTGGAAGATGCCGCCCGCGTAGGCGCCCACGCCGACGGCCAGGAACATGTAGCCCAGCTGGCTCACCGTCGAATACGCCAGCACCTTCTTGATGTCACGCTGCGCGAAGCCGATGCTCGCCGCGAAGATCGCGGTGGCCGCGCCGACCACGGCCACGACCGCGAGGGCCTCGGGCGCGAGGTCGTAGATGAAATTGAGACGCGCGATCATGTACACGCCGGCCGTCACCATCGTGGCGGCGTGGATGAGGGCGCTGACCGGTGTAGGGCCGGCCATGGCGTCCGGAAGCCACACGTAGAGCGGGATCTGCGCCGACTTGCCGCACGCCCCGATGAAGAGCAGCACGCACGCGGCCACCGCCACCTTCGCGAACGCGTCGTGGTGGACCGCCGCCATGGCGCGCAGCTCGGGCACGTCGAGCGTCGGGTGGCCGAGGTGGATCGTCACCATGAACAGGATGAACATCCCGATCAGGAACGCGAAGTCACCCACCCGGTTGACGATGAACGCCTTCTTCCCCGCCGCGGCGTTGGCGATGTCCTTGTACCAGAATCCGATGAGCAGGTAGGAGCACAGCCCCACACCCTCCCAGCCCACGAACAGGAGCGGCAGGTTCTTCGCCATGACCAGCGTCAGCATGGCGAACATGAACAGGTTGAGGTAGCTGAAGTACCGCGCGAACCCGCGGTCGCCGTGCATGTAGCCCGTCGAGTAGACATGGATGAGCGAACCGATTCCCGTGACGACGAGCAGCATCGTCATCGACAGCGCGTCCACCCAGAACGCGAAATCGACCTGCACCGGCCCCGCCGAGATCCAGGTGAAGAGCGTGGTTTCGAATATGCGCGCCTCCGGCGCCATCCCGCGCATGGCCATGAACAACCGGGCCGCGACCACGAACGACACCAGCGGCGCCGCGCAGCCGATCAGCGAGACCAGCTTCTCGCTCGGCCCCTTCTCGCGCCCGCTGTAGACGAGAGCGAGGAGCCCGTTCAGCGCGGCACCGGCCAGCGGGGCGATGGGAATTATCCAGAGCATGTCAGACATTGCCGTCATTTCTCTCTCGTCAGTCCCGCATCAGCGTGAGGTCGTCGGCCTGGACCGTGGTCCGGTTGCGGAACAGCATCACCAGAATCGCGAGCCCTATTCCCGCCTCCGCGGCGGCCAGGGCCATGACGAAGAATGCGATCACGTGTCCGTCCATCGTTCCGGCCGCGTGCCGGGAGAACGTGACGAAGGAAAGATTCACCGCGTTCAGCATCAGCTCCACCGACATCAGGATCACGAGCAGGTTCCGGCGAAACAGCACTCCGAACGCACCGATGAAGAACAGGATCGCGCTCAGGTACAGATAGTGGTTCATCGTGACTTCGCCCACCTAGATCACCTTCTTCGCCAGCAGGACCACGCCCACCACCGCGACCAGCAGAATCAGCGAGATCACTTCGAACGGGTACAGGAAATCGAGCAGCATGAGGCGTCCCACGCCCTCGATATTGCCGAAGTCCGCGGTCATCTCCACTTTGGCCGGCGTCATGTCGCCAAACACCTGGATGGCGAGAAACGCAGCGGTGGCGCACACCACGGCCGTGAAGATCAACCTCATCCACCCCGCCGGAGTCTCCTTCAGTTCGTCCCGGTTCAGATTGAGGAGCATGATCGTGAAGATGATCAGCACCATGATGGCACCGGCGTACACGAGGATCTGCAGGATGAAGATGAACTCCGCGTTCAGCATCGCGAACAGACCCGCCAGCGAAACCAGCGACAGGATGAGCGCGAAAGCGCCCGAAAGCGGGTTGCGCAGGCTCACCATGAGCAGGCCGCCCGTGACCGCGAGTGCGGCGAAGATGTAGAAGAGGATCGCCATGCGCTATCCGCCCACCAGTATCAGCACCAGGCCGGTCACGAAGATGTTCAGGAATGACAGCGGGATCATGTTCTTCCAACCCAGGCGCATGAGCTGGTCGTACCGGAATCGCGGCAGCGACCATCGCACCCAGATGAACACCCAGCACCAGAAGATCGTCTTGAAGGCGAACGCTCCGATCTGTGCAACCAGCGCCACCGTGCGCGCACCCCATTCCGGCAGCGCGCCCATGCCCAGCGTCTGGAAGAAGAAGAAGAGCATTGCGCCGCCGGCCAGGATATTGATGACGCCGAGCACGTTGCCCTCCTTGTCGCGGAGGTCGCCGAAGCCGCCGCGCATGCGACGGGACCAGAGGAACATGAGCGCGGCGAATGCCAGGGCCCCGAGGCCGCCGGCTGCCAGCATCACCTTGAGCCAGACGTCCGCTGTGGCCACGATCCTGTCGGTCGGGAAGTACGGAATCTGCCAGCCGCCGAAGAACAACGTGGTGATCATCGCCGCCGAAAGCACGATGGCCGCGTATTCACCCATATAGAAGAGGGCGAAGCGCATGCCGCTGTACTCGACGTGGTAGCCGGCCACGATCTCGGATTCGCCCTCGGGCAGATCGAACGGGTTGCGGTTCGTCTCCGCGAACGCGGCCACGATGAAGAGAATGGCGCCCAGCGGCTGCACGACCACGCCCCACATGGGCAGGAAGCCCCAGAGCAGTTCCCCCTGGCCGCGGACAATCTCGTTCATCTGCGCGCTCTGGAACACCATGAACACGCCCACCAGCGCGAGCCCCAGCGGAATCTCGTAGCTGATCATCTGCGCCGTGGAGCGCAGCCCTCCCATCAGCGCGAACTTGTTGTTCGACGACCAGCCCGCGAGCACGATGCCGTAGACGTTCAACGACGTGATCGCGAGTATGTAGAGGATCCCGGTGTTCAGATCGGCCACCTGCATGGAGATCTCGCGCCCCGCCACCAGGAACGTGTCCGCCCACGGGATCACGGCGAACGCCGTCAGGATGAACGTGAATCCGAGCACCGGCGCGATCATGAAGTACCACCGGTTGACGTGCGGCGGGATCATCATCTCCTTCATGAGGAGTTTGACGACGTCGGCGATGTTGTGGATCAGACCGGCGAGGCGAATGCCGAGAACAGCGGCGCGGTTGGGCCCCGCGCGGTCCTGAATGAACGCCGCGCCCTTGCGCTCGAACCAGATGAGCACTGGCAGCAGCGAAAGGGCGAAGGCCCAGATGAAGGTGGCCTTGCCGCCTATGATGAGATAATCAACCCAGTTTGTCACAGATTTCGTCTAGCGTGCCACGGGCTGTGCCGCGACACGCACGCCCGTCAATCCCAGTTTCACCAGGTCCGTCCCCGCGAAAGCGGGAACGCCGTCCATGATTGCCTTGCGCACCTGAGCCACGATCTCGTGCGGCTTCGTGCCCAGGAGCGACGCGGTCAGTGCGTCGGCGATCCGCCACTCGGTTTCGCCCTTCGGGTCGATGGCGGGCCGGAGCCGCTGAACGTGTCCCTCGAAATTCACCACCAGCCCGTCCTTCTCCGCGAACGTGAGCCCCGGCACCACCACGCCCGCGCGCTCCGTGAGCGGAGATGCGCAGCCCGACAGCGCCACGATGGTCCTGGCCCGGCCGATGATTGCGTCCAGCGCGGGAGTCACGTGCGTGTTGAATCCGACCGCGAGGAGTGCGCCGTCCCCGCCCAGCGCGTCGGTCACCGGCGCGCCGCCCGCGCTCGTATTGAGGTCCAGCACGCGCAGTCCCAGCAGTTCGGCGCCCCGCGTGTTCGGATGCCTGTCCGCGCGGCGCAGGATCTTGTCGTCCACACCGTCGGGGACGTGCCGCCCCACGAACACGGGCGAACCCAGACATTCCCTGGCCAGACGCTGGAACAGGAACATCTCCTCGAGCGTGCACGTGGCGGACAGGAGGACGACGCGCTTCTTCGTCCCCGGCGCGTCCACCACCCCCGCGGGCTTGAAACCGAGCGCCTCGCGCGCGGCGGCGATCGCTTCCTGCTGCGTGCACACGTATGTCTCTTCGCCCCGGCGCACGAAGGGTCTGGCGATCCGGTCGTTGTTCACGAATTGGTAGTTCAGCCGTCCCTCGTCGCACGCCCAGTAGCCGTTGACGTCGGGGTTGTGCCGCGGGCGCATGCGGTAGATCTTCCCCTTCTTGGTCTGGATCTGCATGCTGCAGCCGCGCGCGCAGGTGGTGCACACGGAGTTGGTGTTCTCGAGGAACCACGTCGCGGAATCGAAGCGGAAATCCTTCGACGTCAACGCGCCCACCGGACACAGGTCCACGGTGTTGAGCGAGTACGGGCTGGTGACGTCCTGTCCGGGGAACGTGGTGATATACGCCTCGTGGCCCCGTCCGGCGATGAAGAGCTGCTCGTCGCCCGCGACGTCGCGCAGAAAACGCACGCAGCGGTCGCACAGGACGCAACGCTCCTGGTCCAGGATCATCGTGGGCCCGATGTCCATCGCCTTGTTCTTCCTGAAACGCGTGAAGTCCTGGCGCCCCTCCTGGAGATCGTGCTCCATGTAGTAGTTCTGAAGCGTGCACTCCCCCGCCTTGTCGCAGATGGGACAGTCGAGGGGATGGTTGAGGAGCAGCATCTCCTCCACCGACGCGCGCGCGCGCCTGGCGGCCTCGCTGTTGGTGTCCACGACCATGCCTTCCGCGACCACCGTCTTGCAGGAGATGCCGAGCCGGCCTCCGCGCTCAGTGATGAACTCCACCTGGCACATGCGGCAGTTGCCGTCCGGACCGAGCCCCGGGTGATAGCAGAAGTGCGGCACGTCGATGCCGATCGACGCGCACACGTCGATCAGGAGCGCGCCCTCCTCGGCCTGGACCTGCCGGCCGTCGATGGTGAGGTTGACGGGCATCAGATCGCCCCCGTTTCCAGGTTGACGCCGCCCGGCTGCAGCCTGCGCACGGGCGCGTTCTTCGCGTCGATGAAGGCCTCGAACTCGGGGCGGAATTTCTTGATGTAGCTCGCCACGGGAATCGCCGCGGAATCGGCCAGCACGCACACCGTGCGGCCCGTCATGTCGGGACAGATGGACAGCAGGAGATCGATGTCCTCGGGACGGCCCTTGCCGGCGCGGATGCGCCGCACGATCTCGTACATCCAGTGCGTCCCCTCGCGACACGGCGGGCACTGCCCGCACGACTCGTGCGCGTAGAAACGAAGCACGACTTCCAGCGCGTGGACGATGCACGTGTCCTCGTCGAGGACCATGATCGCGCCGGATCCAACCATCGAGCCGAGCGCGGCGATGGACTCGTAGTCGAGCTTTACGCTGCGCGCCTCATCGGCGGTGAGTATCGCCGCGGACGAACCGCCCGGGATGACGGCCTTGAGCTCCTTGCCGTCCTTTACACCGCCGGTCGAACGCTCGATGAACTCCCACAGATTGACGCCGAACTCGCTTTCGTACACGCCCGGGCGCTCGACCATGCCGCTGATCGAGAACAGCATCGTACCCTTGCTCTTCTCGGTGCCGATGGCAGCGTACGCCGCCGCACCATGCTCCATGATCCACGGCAGCGCCGCGATCGTCTCCACGTTGTTGACCACCGTGGGACACCCGAACGCGCCCACCACGGCCGGAAACGGCGGCTTGGGACG
>CAZPUV010000150.1:0-1058 GCA_964589805.1 uncultured bacterium
GAGGCCTTCGCCGAGCGCGCTCACTCGAGCGCCACGGCCTCGAACGCGATCGCGACACCCGTGAACGGGTGGCGCAGCATCTCGCCTTTGTGGCCCTTGCGGTAGGTGCCATCGGGGCGCTTCTCGAACTCGATCATCTTGCCGATGTCGGCGAGCAGGGCCCCCGCCACCAGCACGTCCTTGTCGATCGGTATGCGCTTGCCGTAGGACCGCAGGACGACGTCCGCCATTGATACGCACATCTGGCACACCGCGCGCACGTGTTCGAGAAACGTCACGTTCGTATGGTCCGACAGAAGGGTAAACGGTACGCGGTCGAGTTCTTCGAGGGTGAAACCGCCCGCCTCGAGCGCTTCCGCCCAGACCGCGATCACCTTGTCGCGCAGCGACTCGTCCTTGATCAGCGAGAGTTCGGGGATGGCGGCCAGGATTTCCTTCTTCATGGAGTCATGCTCCCTTGGTGGGGGTGATGGGGAGGTCGACGACGGCGAGCGTCACGGGTTTGCCGCCGAGGGTCGTCTCAAGCGTGTGTCCGGGAACCGCCAGCGGTGCTCGGACCATTCCGAGGAACAGCGGCTTCTTCAGGATCGGGGAGAGTGCCGCGGCCGTGATTCGACCCGCGGGTTTTCTTTCCGATTCATCCGCGCCGAACAACTCCGTTCCGATCGCGTGCTGCGGAGCTCCCATCGCGCGGATGTCGGCACGCGCGGCGTCGGGTGCGCCGCCGAGGGTGGGGAGTTCCGTCAGGTTCTCCCAGCGTTCCTGATAGGCCGGGTTGCAGGGTGTGTCGCCCCGGACGGAGAGCCCGACCAGCTTCCAGTTGGGATGTCCCCGGTGGTGCATGCGCGCGATCGTCTCCTGTCCCAGGTAGCAGCCCTTGTCGTAGCTCACGTGGTTGTCGAGCCTCGTCTCCGCGGGAAAGTTGTCTTCGGTGACGTCGGTGCCGAACCAGGGCAGGCCGTTCTCGATCCGGCGCATGTTCCAGGCGATCCGGCCCACCGGACCGCAGTCGATGCCGACTCCGCCCTGGACGAGGTAATCGCGCATGCGCGCGAGAT
>CAZPUV010000150.1:1068-6822 GCA_964589805.1 uncultured bacterium
ATGATCACGCCCGACGACGACATGCAGTCCTTTGTCGCCCGCGATCGAGTGTCGTACGACGATGGCGCCCATTCCCTGGTAATCGTTCTCGGTGAAATCGCCGGGCTTCATGGGGAGCGGGTCGCGCGGAAAGATACGCCACACGAGTTCGCGGCACTTCGGCCCCTGCGCCGAAAGGACTCCGTATTGCGCGGAGACGTCGGTGAGGGTCACGTCGTCCGCGATGATGTGCGACTCGAGCGCTTCGGCGACGCGCGCGGTCGAGCCCTGCATGACGAGGACAAGCAGATCGGAAGCCCGCGCGAGCACCAGAAGTTGCGCGACGATCTTCCCCCTGGTGGTGGTCATGAGCGCGGCGCGCGAAGCTCCGGCGGCGAGCGAGGCGACGTCGTGCGTCACCATCGCGTTCAGGAAGCTGGCCCGGTCCTTCCCCTCCAGTCGGAGCACACCCCAGTGCAGGAGATCGATGAGCCCTGTGGTGTGCGTCAACATCTCGTATTCGATGCGCGGGTGGGAGAAGGCGTCGGGGTACGGGCCGCCAAAGGCGTCCGAGAGGGGAACGTGTTCCGACTTGTAGGTCTCGATGAGCATGTCGTGGGGCGCCCCGTCCGGTCTAGACGTCGGCGAGGGTGACCGTATCGAAGAACTCGTAGAACTTCTGCTCGAGGTTCGTGAGTCCATTCTTCACGGTGCATCGCTCCTCGATGGAGCAGGTGCCGTCGGTGCTGGTGCACATCACCATGTGCACCGGGCCCTCGATGGATTCGAACACCTGTGCGAGGGTCACGTCTCCCGCCGACTTCGCCATGCGGTACCCACCACCGCTGCCCTTCTGCGCCTCGATGATCCCGCTCTGGGAGAGATTCTGCAGGATCTTGGCGAGCAGATTGGGCGGCAGGCAGAAAAGGGCCGCGATTTCGCGCGCGTTGGCGAGGTTGCCGTCGGGCAGCGACGCGATGTGCTTCAGCGCGATCAGCCCGTAGTCGGTTCTCATGGAAATACGGATCATGTTGCTCCTGGTGATCGGTTGCGTCCCGGAGGCGATTCGACGCTGCTCCTATAATAATGAGTAGCCCGTCCGGGTTCAACGGGCACGATGAGGAGCGATCGGGCGTCTTGAGTCCTCTTCGGGCTATATGGTGCCGTATCAGACCTTGCGCGGCCAGGCCGGCGCCCCGCCCCGGGCTCGCCGGCCGGCCGCGTGTTCATGACCGGAAATCTCCTGCGAGCAGGCGGTGGAAGTGGTGCTCGCCCATCTCGCGCTTGACCGAATAGCGCCCCTGGTCATACGACGCCGACCCCAGCCCTTTCTGGACCGACTCGCAGATCTCGACATCCTCCTGCTGCACGACGTCGCTGGCTGCCAGGCTCTTCTCCACGAATGCCGCATCCGCCGCCGTCTCCGTCGTGAAGTAGTAGTCGAAGATGACCAGGGTCTCATCGTGGCCGCGGGGGATCACCCGGTTGGTGTCCATCATGGGGCCGTACCGGTTGATCATGAGATTGGGGTAGATCCAGGCGTACAGCACACGCTCGCCGATGCGTTCGGCAAAATCCGCGCCGGGAGTGTCCCGCCCCGGGCCCGCCGCGCCCGCGCCCGACTGGATCGAGTGACGCTCGAAGATCTCAGTTCGGTACGAATCCAGATCGAGCTGACCCGCGAGCCCCTTGTGCAGACACGACACGTGGTAGCCGCCATCGAGGTAGTTGTCGACATAGACCTTCCAGTTGCACTGCAGCGTGTACTTTCGGCGCGCAACGAACCGGAGCCCTTCGACGTTCATGTCGCGGAGCCGTCGGGCGGCTTCGGCAAGGTCATCCGCCAGTGCGCGCGGTTTCTCACCCATCGATACGAACACGAGGCCGCACCATTCTGCGACGTGCATTGGAACCAGACCGAACTCGCCCCGGTCGAAGTCCTTCACCGCACCCAGCTCCGGCGCGCTCAGGAGCCGGCCGTCCAGGGCGTACGTCCAGCCGTGATAGGGACATACCAGGGTGTCCGTGCAGCCCGCGTCCACCGCGATCTGCGCCGCGTGGTGACGGCAGACATTGTAGAACGCGCGCAGCTTCCCGTCCTCTCCGCGCACGATCACGTAGGGCTCGCCCGCGATCGAGTCGGCGACGTAGTCCCCGGCCCTTGTGAACTGGTCTGTCCGGGCCGCGATCAGCCAGTTGTTCTTGAATACCGTATCGCGTTCGAGATCGAAGAAGCGCTTATCGATGTACCACGAACTGGGTGGGAGCCACGCGGCATCGAGCGGGACAACAGCGTTGAAACGCGCGATCTCCTGCGTCACCCACGGATCGCGAGGCAAGTGCATGCGGGAATTCATACCGCAATTATACTCCGTCGTGCCGCGCACGTGCACTCTCTGAAGTGCAAGTCCGATCACGGTCGACAGATTTGTCCCAAAATGGTATGTTGAGAGACACAATTCGGGTCACATTGTCATCGACCCGTGTCTTCGCAAACCGCTGCGCGGCAGACGATTCTTCGCGATGCATCAGCATGGAGGTGTTTCACCTCCGGCCTCGGTTGAAATCGAAATCGGGTCTCTTCCAGGAGAAGATCTCCGGCTCCCGGCAGGTGGAAATCCCGCGCGCCATCGGCGCGCGAAGTGGAGTGAGTGATGAAAGTAGCCGTCATCTACAACAAAAAGAGCATCAACCCCACCGACGTCATCAACATCTTCGGAGCGCCCAACAAGGAAACCTACAACCCGAAGACCGTCGAGCGCGTGGCAGCGGCACTGGAGCAAGGCGGTCACAACGTCCGTGTCGTCGAGGGCAAGATCGACGTGGCCGAGGAACTCCAGAACTTCATGCCGCGCGTGATTGCCGGCGAGCGGCCGGGCATGGTGTTCAACATGGCCTACGGCATCCAGGGGCAGAGCCGCTACACGCACATCCCCGCCATGCTCGAGATGCTGGGCGTGCCCTACGTGGGTTCCGGACCCCAGGCGCACGCGGTGGCGCTCGACAAGATCATGACCAAGATCGTGTTGCGGCAGAACGGCCTTCCGACGCCGGACTTCTGGTTCTTCTCCAGCCCGGACGAGGACATGACCGGCGTCACGTATCCCGTGATCGTCAAGCCCAAGATGGAAGCGGTTTCGATGGGCATGCGCGTGGTCGACAACATCGATGATCTGCGCGACGCGGTGAGGGAAGTGGTGGAGAACTTCCATCAGCAGGCCCTCGTGGAGAGATTCATCTCGGGGCGCGAGTTCGCGGTCGGCCTGCTGGGAAACGGCGCCGAGCTGGAAGTGTTGCCCGTCGTGGAGTTCGATCTCGGCGACCCGGACGCCATCCAGAGCCACTCCAACAAGATGAAGAAGCCCGTGGAGAAGATATGCCCGGCGCAGATTTCACCCGAATTGGCGCAGGAGATGACCCGCCTGGCCCGCGAGTCGTTCCGCGCCCTCGGCATCAGCGATTTCGCCCGCATCGACCTGCGCATGGACAAGGATGGACGCCTCCATATCCTCGAGTTGAACTCGATGGCCAGCCTCGGTTTGACGGGGTCCTATGTGCACGCCTCCCAGGTTGCCGGATACACGTTCGACACCCTGGTGAACCGCATGCTCGACGTTGCCGCGGTGCGCTATTTCGGAAGGAAAATCCTCACCGGGGATGCCGAATCCACGGACGGGACGGAAGAAACACAACCGCTGCGGGTGCGCCTGCGCAGCTACCTGCGCAGCAATCTGACGACCATGATCGACTATCTGGAAGAAATGGTGAGGACCAACAGCTACGTGTACAACACGGAAGGTGTGAACTCGCTGGGTGACTGGGTGTCGGCGCGGTTGACGCGGCTGGGGATGAGCCGCCAGGTGTTCCCGCAGACCGAGATCGGCAACATCCTCTACTTCATGAACCACACTGAAGTCAGAAACGACATCCTTGTCCTTGGCCACCTCGACACGTTCTACAACTACCAGGACCACGTGCCGTTCCGCGAGCAGCGCGGGTGTTGCTACGGATCCGGCGTGGCCGAGAGCAAGGGCGGACTTGCGATCATGATCTCCGCCCTGCAGGCGTTGCGCTTTGCAAGGCGTCTCCGCGGCGTACGTTGCGGCGTCCTGCTCATAACGGACGATACGCTTGGCGGCCGATATTCGCGCAAACTCGTGGCCGAGCTCGCGGGCCAGTCGAAATGCGTGGTTGGACTCAAGTATGGCGGGAGAGCGGGCGGCATCGTGACGTCGTGTGGCGGCCGCATGGACTTCCACGTGGAGATGGCGAACATCAAGGATCCCGAGACCCTGAAGGCCGCGAACATCATCACCGCCACGGCGCAGAAGATCCTCGCATGGCAGAAGCTCACATCCGACGACAAAGGAACCATCGTCAACCCCACGCGCATCGAGGCGCGTTCGCTGTACGGAATCGCACCGGACTTCGCAACCGTGCTGCTCGACGCGCACTTCAAGGAGAAGGAACAGGGAGAAGAACTCGAAGCGGATATCCGCAAGATCGCCCGCAAGGGATCGGCGGGAAAGCTGCAGGTGCGTCTCCGCAGGGGTGTCTACCGTCCGCCGCTGCCCGAGCGACAGGTGAACAAGGAGTTCTTCGAGCGCGTCGAAGCGATCGCGCGGCGTCTGGAAACCCGGACGGCACCGATCTATCGCACCATCTCGTCGGCTGCATGCTACGTCCCCGAAGGCGTGCCGGTGCTCGAAGGGCTGGGCCCGGCGGGTGGACATTCGAGGTCGCCGAACGAGTTCGTGTACCGCGACAGCCTGATCGACCGCGCGACATTGCTGGCACTCATCATTCGAGAGAGCGGTAAGACGGAGCGGTCGAAGGGCCGCGAGGCGAAGCGGGCGAAGGCGTCCTAGTCGAAGAATGAACCGCGAAACTTCAACTCCACCCGCGAAGTCCGCAATCGCTACCGGGGGCATGGTGGCCACCGCGTTTCCGCTGGCCACCGAAGCCGGTGTCGAACTGCTCCGGGCCGGGGGCAACGCCGTCGACGCGGCGGTAGCGGCCGCGTTCGCGCTGGGCGTTTGCGAACCGCAGGCGAGCGGGCTCGGCGGGCAGACCATGATGCTCATCAGTACCGGGGAGAGGACGATCGCGCTCGACGGATCTTCCCGGGCACCGTCGCTTGCGCACGGCGACACGATATCTGAAGCGGATCGAGCGGTCGGCTACCGGGCCACGACGGTCCCGTCGACGCCCGCGACCCTGGGGTACGCTCACCGGCGTTACGGTGCCCTGCCATTCGAACGCGTACTCGAGCCCGCGATCCGCATCGCCGCGGATGGTTACCGGATCACCGATCTCCAGCACCGACTCCAGGAGCGGGAGAAGGAGAGCTTCCTCGCCGTACCGTCCCGGTCCGGAGCGGCGTACTTTCTCCGCGACGGCGAGCCGTGGCCCGCGGGTTCGCTGTTCAGGCAGCCGGACCTGGCCGAAACGCTGCACCGGATCTCGCAGAACGGAGTCGAAGACTTCTATCAGGGCGAGATCGCCCGCCGGATCGATACCGACATGTGCAACAACGACGGGCTGCTGCGACTCGATGACCTGGCGCTGATTCCCTGGCCCGTCGAGCGCCGGCCCCTGCGAGGACGTTTCCGCGGCCTGCGCGTTCACACCATGCCGCCGCCGGGGGCGGGACGAGCACTCGTTCTCGCCCTCAACATGATCGACGTGCTCGAGGCGGACTTCTTCCGTCATCTCGATCCGAAGCGTTACGAGGTGCTGGCCGAGGTCTTCCGGCGTGCGATGCAGGCGCGCAAC
>CAZPUV010000151.1:0-6817 GCA_964589805.1 uncultured bacterium
GTGTCCGCCAGCTGCGCGCACGGTTCCCGGCACGCCGACCCCGCGGTGTCCGGACACGCCCAGGCGCCGCAGACGCTGTCCGCCCGCAGGTCGAGAAACGCCTGCAGCACATAACGCCCGGCCATCACATCCCGGAACTCGAACGCGCCGGCGGCGTCACAGAAACCGTAGAGTCGCGCTCGCTTCCCCTCGTCCACTCCCACCATGCGCACGCTGACCCTCACGGTGTCGATCCCGGTGTCGTTTTCCACCGTGCCGCTCACCACGGCCGGCTCCCTGGGATCGATGATCGCGAGGTTGACCCCGCGGGCCACCGGCACGGCACTGGAGAGAACGATCGTGTCGGGCAGCACGACCGACGGCTCGCCCGCGCTCTCGTACTGCCCGTTCCCGTTGACGTCGACGAAGGCGAAGACCACGAAACGCGCGTCGTTGGCCGAAAGATAGCGCAGCCGGTAGGTTCCATCGGTGCCCGTCGCCGTTTCGCGGTCCGGGCGTGCCGCCGCGGGATCGAAGTCCTCGCCCCGGGGCAGGCGGAAGCACCGGACCACCGATCGCCCCGACGGTTCGCGCTTGAAGTAGACGACGCCTTCGATGCGCGCCGTGTCGATCTCGGCCCCCGTTGCGAACGCAAACTCATACGTCGTCTTCGCCGCAACCCCGTGGTGATCCCGGTAACCCGGCTTCACCTGGACGACGTAGGTCGTGTCGCGCCGCAGCGGCCCCTGTGGCACCACGACGAGTGTACGGCCCTCCCAGCGCACGCGGTCGATCGCGATCGTGGGCAGCGCGAAGACCTGCCGCTCCACCCGCGCGCGGGTCATGTCCTCGCTGAACGTGATCCGGATCTCACTGTCCGTGCCGACTCCGGCCGAATCCGGGGCGGGGATGGTGCCCGTGACCCGTGGCGGGGTGGTGTCCTCCGGCCCGCCGGAGGGCGGGACGGAAACCCCGCACGCGAGCGCGAACGCGCCCGCGACGAACAGGAAAGCGAAGACGCGCGCGGGGACTCCACGCGCTCCGCGACGGGCCTGCGCAGGGGCACTACGCACGCGGGTGCGCCTTTCGGTACACGCGCTTGAGGTGCTCCACGGACACGTGGGTGTAGATCTGCGTCGTCGAGAGGCTCGCATGACCGAGCAGTTCCTGCACGCTGCGCAGATCCGCTCCGTTGTCGAGCATATGGGTGGCGAACGCGTGCCGCAGGGCGTGGGGCGAGGCCTTCGCCACCGCGGCTACCCGCCGCAGGTGCCGGCCCACGATGCGCTGAACGGTGCGTGGACTCACGCGCGCGTCACCCCGGCTCGCGAACGCCGGCATGCGCGTAAAGGGGCGCAGCGAACCGTCGTCGGCTCCTTCGATCCCGAAGCGGTCGCACCAGTACGCAAGCATCGCGTCCCGCGCCCGGCCCGTGAACGGCACCACGCGGGACTTCGATCCCTTCCCCTTCACCACCACGCGTTCTCCCAGCGGCACGAAGTCACCCACGTTCAGACCCACCAGTTCCCGGAGCCGGACGCCGGTTCCATACAGGAACTCGAGCACCGCTCTGTCCCGCCGGCCCGGGAGCGACCCCGGATCCGGAATGTCCATCATGTTGCGCAGCCGTTCCTCGCTGACGATCGTCGGCACCGCCCGCCTCGCGACGCGCTGTGCCAGGTGGAGCGTCGGATCGGTCCGTATCTCCTCCCGCTCGTGGAGGTACCGGAAGAGCGCGCGGATCGCCGCCACCCGCCTCATCATCGAACGGCTGGACAGGCCGCGGCGAACCTCCCCCGCGAGGAAGGCGCGCAGGTCATCGGTGGTGACCCGCTCGGCGCGTGTGCGGGTGCCCGATTCGGCGAGAAACGCCGCGAGCAGGGCGAGGTCGCTCGCGTACGCCTCGACGGTTCGCGGCGCAAGCGCGCGCTCGTGCTCGAGGTGCGTGCGGAAACGTTCGATGGCTGCGTCGAGGTCCATGGGTGTGGGCCGGGTCGGGCCGGACCCGGCGGACCTCAATATAGCGAAAGGAGTTAGCAGCGGATAAGCGAAATCTCAGGGGCGCCGGGACCGCTCATTCGAACAGCCAGGCATGGTCGCGCCGGTAGGCTCGCATGGCCGCGAGGGCGGCCTGCGAGGTCTCCTCGTTACGCGCCCTCCGGTTGCGGGCGCGCTTCCCGGACGCCGGCACGATCCCGAAGTTGGCATTCATGGGCTGGAAGCTCTTTGCGGGCGTATGCACGTAGGTCATGAGCGCGCCCAGCATGGTTTCCCGCGGCAACGGCGGCAGGGGACGACCTCGATCCTGCGCGACGATCGAGAGCGCAACGACGATCGCGCTCGCGATGGACTCCACGTAGCCCTCGACCCCGCAGATCTGCCCGGCGTAGTAGAGTCCCGTGCGCCGCCGGTCGCGCAGGTACGGCTCGCACAGCTCGGGGATGTTGAGGAAGATGTTCCGGTGGATGGTTCCGAAGCGCAGGATCGAAACGTCGGAGAAGCCCGGGAGCATCTGGATCAGTTGCTTCTGGCACGCCCACGTCATGCGGGTCTGGAATCCCACCAGCCCCATCAGACTTCCGTCCCGGCTCTCGCGGCGGAGCTGCAGAACCGCGTGGGGCTCTCGTCCGGTGCGCGGGTCGGGCAGCCCCCGCGGCTTCATGGGACCGAAGCGCAGCGTGTCGTCTCCGCGTTTCACGAGCACTTCGATGGGCAGGCAGGCCTCGAAGTACTTCTCCTCCTCGAAGTCGTGCGACTGGACGTACTCCGCTTCGCGAACGAATCCGATGAGGCGCAGGTACTGCTCGCGGTCGAACGGGATGTTGAGATAGTCGGCTTCGCCTTTGCCGTAACGGCTCGCCCAGTATCCGGCCGACGGGTCCACGGAGTCTCCGTCGATCGATGGAGCGATGGCGTCGTAGAAATACAGGTGCTCGCGCGAGCAGTGCTCCTGCAGCGCGCCGGAAAGCGCTTCGCCCGTGAGCGGGCCCGTGGCGATGATCGCAGGCTCCTCGAGATCGAGCGCGTCCACGCGGGAACGCTCCACCTGGATGCGCGGGTGCCGCTCGATCGACTCCGTGACCGCGGCCGCGAACACCTCGCGGTCGATGCCGAGCGCGTGCCCGGCCGGGACCGAACTCGCCCGCGCCACACCGAGCAGACGGCAGCCCAGCACGTCCATCTCCGCCTTGAGCAGGCCGGACGCGGTTTCGAGCAGCGTGGACTTGAAGGAATTGGAGCAGACGATTTCCGCGAGGCGATCGGTCTTGTGCGCCCCGGTCGGCGTCGCGGGCCGCATCTCGAACAACCTGACGGGCACGCCCCGGTCGGCGAGTTGCCAGGCAGCCTCCGAACCGGCGAGGCCGCCGCCGACGATCGTCACCTGTTTCATGCGTGCCTGTGCGCGGCGCGCACTACTCGCCCGCGAACTCTTCCTTGCACTTGGGGCACCTGAGGAAATCGCCGCGCGACTTGTTGGACTTGTGCACCAGGTACGGGTTCCCGCACGACGGGCATTCTTCCTCCGCCGGCTTGTCCCAGCTCGCCCAGTCGCACTCGGGATAGGCGCCGCACCCGTAGAACACCTTCATGCGTTTGGTGACCTTCTCGACCACCTTTCCCTTGCATCCCTCGCGCGGACAGTTCATTCCGATGGGGAACGCCTCCGTGTGCTTGCATTCGGGATAGCGAGAGCACGCGGCGAAGCGCCCGTAGCGCCCGCTCTTCGCCACCAGTTCCGAACCGCACTGGGGACACTTGCCCTCGAGGTGCACATTCGGCATCTGATCGGTGAGAGGCCGTGAGAACTTGCACTCCGGATAGGCAGGACACGCCAGGAACTGCCCGTTGCGACCCCATTTCTTGATGAGGTTGCGGCCGCACTTCTCGCACTTGACGTCCGTCTCCTCCTGCAACTCGCTCTTGAGACGCGTCTTCTTCTCGTCGATGTGGTCCAGCGACTCCTTGAACGGACCGTAGAAATCCCCCACGACCGTCTGCCAGCCGAACTCCCCGCCTTCGACGCGATCGAGTTCCTGTTCCATCTGGGCCGTGAACGAGGTGTCGAAAACTTCCGGGAAGAAACGCTCCAGCGTCTTCCACACCTGGCGGCCGAGCGTGGTCGGGCTGAGGCGGCCCTCGTTCTTCTCCACGTACTCGCGGTCCTGGATGATCGACACGATGTTCGCGTACGTGCTCGGTCTTCCGATTCCCTTGTCCTCGAGATCCTTGATCAGGCTCGCCTCGGTGTAACGCGGGGGCGGCTCGGTGAAATGCTGGGTGCCGTCGATCGACCCGAGCTCGAGCTTCTCGCCCTCGGAAACGACCGGCAGTTCCCCGCCGTCCTCGGGCAGCTGCTCCTCGTACACGCTGAGGAACCCCGGGAAGGTCATGACACGCCCGTTGGCCTTCAGGGTGTAGTCTCCCGCCTTGACCAGGACTTCGGTGGTGTCGTAACGCGCGCTCTCCATCTGCGAGGCCACGAAGCGCCGCCAGATGAGTTCGTAGAGCGCGTGCAGATCCTTCGACATCTTCCCCTTGAGGGATTCGGGTGTGCGCGCCACGTCGGAAGGCCGGATGGCCTCGTGCGCGTCCTGCGCCTTGGAGCTGGTCTTGTGCACGCGGGGCTTGCGCGGCCGGAACTCTTCTCCAAACGTCTTTGCAACATAGTCGCGCGCCGACTTCTGCGCCTGGTCCGAAACACGCACCGAGTCGGTACGCATGTACGTGATCAACCCGACGCGGTCCTCCTTGCCGAGGTCCACGCCTTCGTACAGCTGCTGGGCGAGCATCATGATCTTCTTGGCGGAGAAACGCAGGCGGCGCGCAGCGTCTCGCTGCATGGTGCTCGTGATGTAGGGGGGTTGCGGGTTGCGCTTTCGCTCCTTGCGCTCGACGGACGACACCGAGTAGGACGCCTTGCGCAGGTCCGCGACCACGGCGTCCGTCTCGTCCTTCGTCTTGAGGTCGATCTTCTTCCCCTTCTTCTCGATCAGTTTCACCGGCAGTTCTCCGCCCGCCTGCGGGATCAGGAGCCCCTCGACGGTCCAGTACTCCACCGCCACGAACTTCTCGATCTCGTCCTCGCGTTCGCACACGAGGCGCAAACCGACCGTCTGCACGCGCCCCGCGCTCAATCCGTAGTAGAAGATCTGCCAGAGCACCGGACTGATCTTGTAGCCGACCAGGCGGTCGAGGATGCGGCGCGCCTGCTGCGCGTCCACCTTCTGCATGTCCACGTCGGAGGGCCGCTGGATGGCGTCCCGGATGGCCGCCTCGGTGATCTCGTTGAAGATGATCCGCTTGACGTTCTTCTGGACCGGGCGGATGTACTCGCGGATGTGCCAGGCGATGGCTTCGCCTTCGCGGTCGAGGTCGAGCGCGAGGTAGACCTCGTCGGCCGTCTTGGCGTCCTTCTTGATCTGGTCGAGGACCTTCTTCTTTCCGCGCGAGACGACGTACTCGGGCGAAAAGCCGTTGTCCAGATCCACGCCGAGCCGGTTGGTAGGCAGATCCATGACGTGCCCCACCGAGGCCACGACCTTGAAGCCCTTACCCAGGAACTTCTTGATCGTATTGGCCTTGGCCGGCGACTCGACGATTACCAGTGCATTGTTCATAGGTTGTTCCCAAAAAAACGAATCGCAAGATGGGAGTCTTGCGTGGTCAATGAGGATTCTGTCCTGCGCCGCGGGACCGTCAAACCGGAGCTCCACCCGCGTCGAAACGATCAAAGACGTCTTCTTCGATTTCGGCCGGCTCGCGATCGAAAACAACCGCGCTCGCGATGTGCTTCACGTCCTCCACCCGCACCTTCTCCGTGCCCACCGGAATCGCCCGGGCCAGGATCGTCTCGAACTGCCGGCCGTCGATGATCCCCAGATTCAGCAGGCGGAACAGGTAGTCGTACGCCTCGGTGCAGAGGCTCATGCGCTCGAACTCGCTCAGCACCCGCACGCCGCGGGCGTGCGCCGGGCCCACTTTGCCGGTGTCCGGGCGCGACGAGAACCAGAACACCGCGTGCTCGATCTCCTCGGACGAGTACCCCCGGTCCGTGAGCTCCTTGTCGAGTTCCACGTGCGACCGCTCCGAGCTCCGGGTCATCTCGGCCACGAGCACCACGAGTTCCATCAGTCTTGTCCACATGGGTTTGCCTCCGTGCGGCGGACGCAGCAAGTCCCGTGCTCGCCGCAAAACGGGGTGAGAAACATATACCAGCCCCCGGCGGCCGGCAACCCAAATTGTGGAAAGTTCTCTCGGAATGCGGTGAAGTGCGAGTGCTAACTCGTTGCCCCGTGGCACTTTTTGTACTTCTTGCCGCTGCCGCACGGGCAGGGATCGTTGCGCCCCACCTTCTCCTCCGACCGGACCACGGGCTTCCCCGATGGTCGGTCCTGGAGCACGCGGCTGGTGGCTTCCGTGGCACCCATGCCCGTGCCGAGCGGCCCCGGTGCCGAACCGGCCGCGGGTCCGGCCACCGCCGAAGCGGGCTCCCGGGCGGTGATCGGCGCCGCCTCGCGGTGCACGGCCCGGGCCCGGCTGAGATCGGCCGCCTGCCGCGGCGCCGCCGCGATGCGGGCGTGGAACATGGCGTAGAGCGCGTCACGATCGATGCGCTCGTTCAATTCGGCAAAGAGTCCGAACGCTTCCCGCTTGTACTCCACCAGGGGATCCTTCTGTGCGTAGGCGCGGTAGTGGATCCCCTCCTTGAGCGAGTCGAGTTCGTGCAGGTGGTCCATCCACTTCTCGTCCATCACCTGGAGCAGAACGAACTTCTCGAACTCGCGCACCAGGTCGGGGTTGGTCAGCTGGCGGGCGAGAAACTCCTCACGCGCCCTCA
>CAZPUV010000152.1:0-6757 GCA_964589805.1 uncultured bacterium
GGCAAAGGGCTGAAGGACTTGCTGTTCATCCGCCAGTGCGCGATTCAGTCTGATAGGTCCGTGGACCGACGGCAAGGACCGGGGACAGACGGCCGGGCGTCTCGCACTCGCAGGTTGCGCCCAGCGGCGATCCCTCCCTATAATGTCGGCGGACTCGAGCGGGCGAGATGATCGCGGGCGGTCTTCGGGCCGCTCGAGGAAAGTCCGAGCACCGCGGAGCAGGGTGCCGGGTAACGCCCGGCGGAAGCGATTCCAGGGAAAGTGCCACAGAAAACACACCGCCCAAGACCGGCGCAAGCCGGGACGGCAAGGGTGAAAAGGTGAGGTAAGAGCTCACCGGGCGCGCGGTGACGCGGGCCGTCATGGTAAACCCCACCCGGTGCAAGACCAAATAGGGGAGCAGAGGCGCTCCGACTCGTTACGACTCCCGGGTTGGTCGCCCGAGGTGTCCGGAAACGGGCATCCCAGACAAATGATCGTCCTCCTTCGGGAGAACAGAACTCGGCTTACGTCCCGCTCGGGTCCGTTTTATCGATGAACAAGTACCGCTGGGTCGTGAATGAGGGTGGGTGTCGGGCCGCCGATCTCGACGTGCCGGGTGTTCCGGCGGCGGGGGCGCGTCTGCTCGCCGCGCGCGGGCTGACGGACGCGTCCGCGGTGCGCGATTTCCTCTCTCCGCCCGAATCGAGCCGGCACGACCCCTTCCTTTTCGCGGGCATGCGCGACGCCGTCGCCCTCGTCGAGAAGACCGCGCGCGACGGCGCCTCCGTGCTGATCCACGGCGACTACGACGCCGACGGCATCTCCAGCACGGCGATCCTCTTCCATTATTTCAACGGAGCGTTCGAAACGGTGTACCGGTTCGTCCCCGATCGCCGCCGCGACGGCTACGGTGTCGCGGAGCGCGCCGTGGAGTGGGCGATCGAGCAGAAGGTGGGCCTCTTCATCGCGGTCGATTGCGGCACGTCGGATTCGGAGCGCCTCCGGCGCGTCGAGGCCGCGGGCATCCCCGTGATCGTGTGCGACCATCACCAGCTGCCGGTCGAGGGTTTCGACGCCGGCGTCCTCCTCAACCCGGTGCGGCCGGGAGAGACGTACCCGTTCGCGGGATTGTGCGGCGCCGGCGTGACGTTCAAGCTCGTCGAGGCGCTGCACGCGTCGGGGTTCAAGGGTGGCGAGGAACCGGACGCGCTCCTCGATCTGGTGGCACTGGCCACCATCGCCGACATGGCCCCGCTCGCCGGAGAGAACCGGTTTCTGGTGAAGGCCGGACTCGCGCGCATCAACCGGGGCATGCGCGCCGGACTCGAGGCGATCCGCGGATTCGCGCGGCTCAATGGAAGCGAGATCACCGCGCGGCACATCGCGTTTGCGTTCGCGCCGCGGCTGAACGCGCCCGGCCGCGTGGCGCGCGCGAAACCGTCGCTCGAGATCCTGTGCGCGAGCGCCCGGGCGCGGGCGTTCGAACTCGCGACCATCCTGGAAGGCGACAATGAGAAGCGCCGCGAGTTGACGCAGCGCGTCACCGACGAGGCGGTCGCGGCGATCAACGCCATGCCCGACCGGGATGCGCGCGGCGGGTTCGTGCTGGCGGGCGACGCGTGGGACGAGGGCGTGCTCGGCATTGCGGCCGCGCGCCTGGTGGAGCAGTTCGGGCGCCCCGCGATCCTCATGAGTCCCAGCCACGGGATGCTGAAGGGGTCGGGGCGGAGTGTCCCCGGCGTCAACCTCAAGGAGCAGCTCGACCACTTCCACGACGACCTCGTGCGCTACGGCGGGCACGCGGGTGCGGTGGGGCTCACGCTGGATCCATCCAAGCTGGAGTCGTTCGCGAGCGCGTTCTCGGAGCGGCTGCGCGACGCCGTCGGACCGGAGCGCGGGGTGCCGCTCCGGGTGGACGCGGAGATCTCGATCCCCGAGTGCAACAACGAGCTCCTCGACTTCCTCGCGCGGTGCGAACCGTTTGGAAGCGGCAACGAAGAGCCGGTGTGGCTCCTGCGCGACGTCCAGATCGCGCGCGACACGAGTGTGGTCGGCGAGGGTCACATGAAACTGTTCTTCCTGGACGGCGACGGCGCGCGCGGGTCGGCGATATCGTTCGGCTGGGACCGCGCGCAGACCGCGGAGGATCTGCACGGACGGGCACTCGACCTCGCGGTGACGATCCGCCGGAACACCTATCTCGGGACGGTTCATCCCGACCTCCGGCTCGTGGATTTCCGGGAGAGCGGCGGCTGATGCGCGCGGTCGTCCAGCGCGTGGCGCGCGCGAGTGTCGCGGTCGACGGCCGCGAGGTCGGGCGCATCGACCGGGGCTTCCTGGTGCTGGCTGGTTTCCGGCGCGGCGACCGCGAGGAATCCCTGCACTGGATGGCGCGGAAGATCGCGTCGCTGCGCCTGTTCGAGGACGAGACCGGGCGCATGTCGCTCCCGCTCGGGGCGGTCGACGGCCGCGTGCTGGTCGTGTCTCAATTCACCCTGTATGCGGACGTGAACAAGGGCGCGCGGCCGGGCTTCGACGACAGCGCACCGCCCGACGTCGCACTCGCGCTCTACGAGCGGTTCGTCGACGCACTGCGCGGCGAACTGCCGGATCGTGTCGAGACGGGGGAGTTCCGGGCGACGATGCAGGTCTCACTCGTCAACGACGGTCCGGTGACGATCGTGATCGAAAAGTGACGCCGCGTTGATGTCTGAGCTCGGGACGTGATAAGATGCTGTACCACGCCGGCTGCTGGTCGGGGTCTCCGCGGCCACCCGGTCGCTCCAGGAGGCATCTATGGTTCGGTATCGGCAGTGGGCTCCCTTCTTCATCGCACTCCTTGCGCTCCCCGGTTGTGGAGGGTCGTCGGCTCCCACCGACACCGGCGGGGGTAACCAGGGCCTCGCCCCATGCAGCGGATTTCCGCCCGAATCGGGTGAGTACTGGCAGTATCGGGTCGGGAGCGGTGGCATTTTCGAAACCTGGACGGAACCGGTGGATGGCCTTGTCGCGAACCGCCGGGTGCAACGCATACGGCGCACCGGGAATCCTGAAGGACTTGGCGAATACGTCTCGTGCGACCCCGATCGCGGGCAGATCGAGGTCGCAGCAGACTGGTGGGATGTGAGCGATCCTTCCGCACACGGACGCTATTTCTGGGTGCCGCCGCTCTTTCACTGTCGGTACGGAGATGCTGTGGGTGATTCCTGTGTCTGGGCAGGAACTTTCGGTGGCGGCGCTCAGCGCGAGGTCACCAGAGTGCTTGGCTACGAGGACATCGCGGTCTGGGCCGGGACCTTCAAGGACGTCATGAAGGTGCGCGTCACCACCTATGATGACCAGGGGAACATCTTCGACGGCCCTGTCGACTACTGGGGCGACCGCTACGCGGGCATTGTGCGGGGGGAGGAGGTCGACACCGGTGAGTACATAGAACTGATGGAGTACATGACGTACGCGGTCCCGGGCGATCTACTCCAATGGAATCGCCGGTTCGGCGGTACGCAATCCGCTGCCGAGATTTCCACCCTTGCCACTGACGGCGCCGGGAATACTGTCGTGGCGGGTTGTTTCGCGGGCAGCATCGATCTCGGAGGTGGCGTGCTGCGAAGCGCGGGTGGGAGGGACATCTTCCTCGCAAAGTTCGACGCGTCAGGGCGTCACCTCTGGAGCAAGCGCTTCGGAGATCAATACGACCAGTGTTATGCCGATCTCAGCAGCAGGTGGCGGGCGCAGGTTGCGGTGGATCCGACCGGAAATGTCGTGCTCGGGGGAGAGTTGACCGGACTGACGATCAACTTCGGCGGTACGGCACTTCCCATGAACGGCCACGGTGTGTTCATTGCGAGATTCGGGTCGTCCGGCTCCCATGTGTGGAGCCGGTACTTTGACACGGACAGCAGGTTCGGCGGCGTCGCTCTGGACACCCAGGCAAACATCATCCTGGCCGGGTCGCTTGTCTCCTCCTGGGATCTGGGCGGAGGAGACCTCCAGGACGCAGGCCAGGGAGACATGCTGCTGGCCAAGTTCGGTGCATCGGGAGATCACGTGTGGAGCCGCCGATACGGAGACGCCGATCCCCAGGAACTCACCGCCGTCGACGTTCAAGGGTCCGATCAGATCTTCGTTACGGGTACGTTCACGGGCACCGTTGACCTTGGGGATGGCCCGCTTACGTCAGTAACTCCAACAGTCCTCGTATCGAGACTCGGCGCCGACGGCGTCGCGGACTGGAGCCGGACCTATGCGCCCCCTGAATCTCCGCTGGCTTTGAGCGTGGCCGCCTCTGCGGGTGGAGGCGCTGTTGCCTCCGGAGTGACCTACGGCGGTTTCGGCTCAGGATATGTCGTCTCGTTCGATGCTGCCGGAAACTCGAACTGGCACCATGATCTGTACGGTGGTTACGGCTTTATCGACATTGACTCGAAGGGAAACACCGTGCTGGCGGGTGCTCTATCCTCGAATGTGACACTGGGTGGGTTCGTCCTCAATACTCGGTACGGCCCGAACGTGCTACTGGCCAGCATTGATTCGTTCGGAGAGCCGCAGTGGGCCAGGCAGTACGGCTTCTGGGGCGCACAGGCGGCCACCGCGGTTGCCATTGATGCCTCGGATAACATCGTGGTCGCCGGAATCTTCGAACACAAGCTCAACCTGGGTGCCAACGTGATGACGGCGGCTGGTTACAGCGACATTTTTCTCGCAAAATTCCATGGCACGCCGCAGCCCGTGCCCGCGCTCTCCACATCCGCAATCTCCGAGAACCCCGTTCGCGGGCGGGCGTGGATTCGGAACTCGTGGCGCTCACTTAGACCGCCAGCCGGGTCTCTCTGATCGTGGCGATACCGACGGACATCACCCGCGGCCCTCGCCAGGTGGGTCATCGGGGGTCGTTGCGCTCCTTTCCGACCACGACTACACCAAGACGTTGGACATGAATCCATTTCTTTCCCCCGGTCTGCAGAGTGATCTCGTGCTCGCGTCGCGGTCGCCGCGGCGTGTGGAGATCATGCGCGGGCTCGGGTTCGAGTTCGAGATCGATCCGGCGCCCGAGCACCTGGAGGACGGCGTGTCGCACGACGACGTGTTCGCGATTCCCGAGATCCTGGCGATGAGGAAGTGCGAGCACGTGTCCGCCCGCCGGCCCGGCGCCACCGTGATCGCCGCCGACACGGTGGTCATCGTGGACGGGGAGATCCTCAACAAACCCGCCGACGACGCCGAGGCGCGCGCGTTCCTGCGCCGGCTCGCGGGGCGCAGCCACACCGTCGTGACGGGCGTGGCCGTCCGCTGCGACGCGCGTGCGGTTGCGGTCGTGGACAGCGAGCGGACGGTGGTCACCTTCCGCGAGTTGACCGACGACGAGATCGCGCGCTACGTCTCCACGGGCGAAGGACGCGACAAGGCGGGATCGTACGCCGCGCAGGGCGTGGGTGCCGGTCTCATCCGTTCGGTGGACGGGTGCTTCTTCAACGTGGTCGGTCTGCCCGTGGGCAGACTCCTCGACATGCTGAGGCGGGTGTGACGTGATTCCTCTCGAGGCACTCCCGACCGCCCGGTTCGCGCGCGGCGCGCTCCGCATCATCGACCAGACGCTCCTGCCCGGGCGGCACGAGGTGATCGCGCTCGACACGGTCGACGGCTTGTGCGAGGCGATCCGGTCGCTGCGCGTGCGCGGGGCACCCGCGATCGGTGTGGCGGCCGCGTACGGTCTGCTGGTGGCGGTCGAGGAGGCGTGGCCCGGCGAGCCGGCGGTGTTCGAGTCCGGCATCGACGACGCCGGAAACGTCGGGCGGCCGCGCGTCACGCGAACACCGCGGGTGTCCGTCGACGAACTCCGCGCCCGCCTCGAACGTGCGGGTGCTGCAATCGGGACCACGCGTCCCACGGCGGTGAATCTGTCCTGGGCGCTGGCGCGCATGCGCGTCGCCTGGGAATCCGCGCGCGACACGGGCGCGCTGTTGAACGCGCTCGTCGCCGAGGCGGACGCGATTCTCGCCGGGGATCTCGAGATGGGGCGGGCCATGACCGCGCACGGTGCGGCCCTCCTGTCGGATGCGACGGCCGTGCTCACGCACTGCAACACCGGCGGGCTCGCGACCGGCGGGGTGGGAACGGCACTCGGCGTGGTGTTCGCGGCGAGTGCCGCGGGACGCGAGATCCACGTGTTCGCCGACGAGACCCGGCCGCTGCTCCAGGGCGCGCGCCTGACCGCCTGGGAGTGCGCGGCGCGCGGTGTGCCGGTGACGGTCCTGGTCGAGGGCGCGGCCGCGTCGCTGCTGGCGTCGAAGCGCGTGCAGGCGGTGATCGTGGGGGCGGACCGCATCGCCGCCAACGGTGACACCGCCAACAAGGTGGGAACCCTGGGCCTCGCCATCCTCGCCGGCCGCTACGGCGTGCCCTTCTACGTGGTGGCACCGTCGAGCACGATCGATCCGTCGCTCGCAAACGGAACCTCGATCCCGATCGAGCAGCGTCCGGACGAAGAGGTCGCGCGCTTCGCCGGAGTGGTGACCGTCGGCGCGGGCGCGTCGGTCTACAACCCTGCGTTCGACGTGACCCCCGCGTCGCTGATCACCGCGATCGTCACCGAACGGGGCGTGCACCGGCCCCCGTTTCGTTTCGGCGGGGAATGACCGAGGCCATCCTCGTCTGCACCGTGGCGCTGCTGGCGTCCGCGCTGACCCTGTTCTCGGGCTTCGGCCTGGGCACGCTGCTCCTGCCCGTCTTCGCGCTCTTCTTCCCCGTGCCGGTCGCCGTGGCGGCGACCGCGGTC
>CAZPUV010000153.1:0-3868 GCA_964589805.1 uncultured bacterium
ATGTCATTGGTCGTCCTGATCGACGGACAGGCCACGTTGGAGCCCGCGCTCCAGCCGATGTAGGGCGCTCCCGCCACCACGCGCTCGCGGATGGCCCAGAGCGTGCCGGTATCGTACAGGTGCTTCATCAGGTGGAACGTGTTCCCACCGCCGACGAACACCGCGTCCGCGCTCTCCACGGCCTTCACCGCGTTCTTGACCTCGTGCACAGACGTCACGTCGATCCCCATCTTCCCGAAACGGTCCTTTGCCATGCCGGCGTACTCATCCCAGGTGACGGTGACGCCCGCGTAAGGCACGAAAACCGCGTTCTTTACGCCACCCATGAAGCGGCCGATCCAGGGTTCCGCGTGGTCCAGCCATCCGCCACCCGGGTTCCGGGAGTTACTCAACAGCAGCAGTCGGGAAGTTGGTTTCATGATTACACACGTCCTTCACATTGGGGGTGTCTGCGGGCCGAAACCCTAGTGTATCTTCCCGGGGAGGAGGATTCCATGCCCAACCCGCACGGTCTCCCGCTGGGAGAATCGATTCAATTCGGATGGACCACGCTCAAGAAGAGCGCGCCCTTCGTGGTCGGCGTCACCCTGGTGGCCTGGATCGTGCCGACGATCATCGAATGGGCCGGAGACAAGGCTCTCGACAGCGGAATTCAGGAGTTCGGAATCTCCATCATCGTCTACCTCGTGTCGAGCACGTTCGGCCTCGGGCTCGCCAAGATCTACCTTCGCTTCCGCGACGGTGAGAAGCCGGTTTTCGAGAATCTCTTCGACGGACTGGCGCGTCTGCACGTCTACATCGGTGCGGTGATCATCGTCGGCATCGCCGTCGTCATGGGCCTGATCCTGTTGCTCGTTCCCGGAATCGTATTCCTGATCCGGCTCTGGTTCGTGGGGTTCGTCGTCGTGGACGAGCGAGCGGGCCCGCTGGAATCGATCCAGCGCAGCTGGGACATCACGCGCGGCCACACGCTGGATCTGTTCCTGTTGTTCCTGTTGCTCGCGGGGCTCAATCTCCTCGGCGCACTCATGCTCGGGGTGGGGCTCCTGGTCACGATTCCGATCAGCGGACTCGCACTCGCCCACATCTACCGTCACCTGAAGCCGTCGACCTGGGCCGGCACGACGGCGCCGGATCAGCCCAGTTCGGCCGGGTAGTGCCAGGCCTTCGGGAGCTTCCTCCCCAGGCGCCGGGCGGCATTCTCGTAGAGTGCGGTCACGAATTCATGCCGCGTCACCGCGTCGGTGAGTCTGGCTTCGTCCACCATCGCCGCGCCGGGGAAGCGCGCACGCGCCGCGCGCGCGAACAAACCGCTCTCGAGCGCGGGGAGTTCCGTGTTCGCGCGCGCATCGTATATCTTCGTGTCGCCGTCACCGCAGGAGGGAGACATGGACTTGAGAATGAACCCGTCCACCCCTTTCTCGCCGATCCAGTCCAGAAATCTCGACGCGAAAGCATTCAGCTCGTCGGTGAGGTCGAGGCCCGTTTCCGTCTGCACGAGCCGGTCCGAGGCACCGTCGCGCACGACGCGGACCGGCCGACGCGGCGCACCCAGGCCGATCTCGATCTCGGGGCAGACGGGAATGACGCGCGCGTGGCCGGAAATCCGCGCCACGACGTCGGTTCGAACGATGCCGCCGTCGTAACGGCAGTTGTCGAAACCCAGGCACCGGCTCGCAACGACGATGGGTGTGGGAAGACGCATGGAACTCGATTGTATTCCGGCCCGACCGCGAAATGAAGCACGGTCTGGAATCGAGATCATCGCGTGCCCCCGCGCTTGCAATTCCGGAGCCGTCTCCTTATTCTAACGCCTCTGATGTCATGGCGTTAGACAGTCGATACGCGACCCGCCCATGAACGTTCCCGCATTCGACCTCGATCGCCCCGGATGGAGGCTCGCGACCGCGGCCGCAGCGGTCGTGCTCCTGCTGCTCCCGCCGGTGGGCGCGCGCGTTCTCGGGACGTTTCTCGTCATCGGCGTTCTTCCCGGACTTGCAGTCGCCGGATCGCCGCGATTCGGGCGCGACGGTACGATGGCGCTTTCGTTCGCGCTCTCTCCGGTGATCTTCGGCGCATGCATGCTCATCGCCCTGGCCCTGCGCGTGCAGACGGACTTTGCCGCCGCATTCGCCGCTGCGATGAGCCTGTTTGTGTTCGTGGCGGCGGCGCGCAACTCGCCCGCAGCCGGCGATCGAAGTGCCCGCTCGGCGGCATGGATCGTGTTCGCCATTGCGGCCGTCATGGCGCTCGGACTCCCGATCGCGGACACCTGGTGGCGCGTGCGTTCCGACAGCTGGTTCCATGCCGCCGTCGCCGACCGACTCGCGCGCGGGGGGCTGCCCGCGATGGATCCGTACTTCGCCGGTTTCCGGCTGCAGTATCTGTACTTCTATCACGCGCTCCTCGTCGGCTGCGCGTCAATCGCCCGCATAGACCACTTCCACGCCATGATACTCGTGAACGCCGCCGCGCTCGCTTCGTGCGTGTTTTCGTTCCATGCTCTGTCAGGGCTCTTTTCAAGGCGCGTGGGACCGCGGCTCGCAGGCCTGTGCGTGTGGATCTTCGCCCTCAACGGCTGGTTCTTCCTGTTCTACCCGCTGCGGATCGCGCGCGCGCTCACCGGGGAGACGCGCGGCGCGGCGATGCTCGGCGAGTTCTTTCCGTGGCGTCCCGAAGGGCACGACACAGCGCTCCGGCTGCTGTCCATCGAAGGCAACCAGTTCATGTTCCTCGACAAGTTCATGATAGGGACCGCTTTCTCGCTGACGTTCGGTCTCGCCGCGTGCGCATTGTTTCTCTTTCTTCGCGCGCGGCGCGGCGCATGGAGTCCGCGGCACGATCTGGCGTTCATCCTGTGCGTTGCCGGGGCTGTCGCGCTGCACGCCGTCACGGGTTTCACCGTGGCGATCGCAACGGCGCTGGTGCTGGCGCTGCTTCTCATGCTGCGTGCCCAGCCCGCCGCGGGCGGACCGCCGTACGCGAGGCTCGTCCTGTGGATCGCGCTCGGGGTGGCAGCAATGCTTCCGTACGTTCTGACCGCGCATGCGGACAGCGGCGAAGGCGGGGCATCGATAGGTTTCGGCGTGCAGTCCCGGGTCGCGATCGGCCTGTTCGCCGACATCCTGCCCGCTCTGGTGCTCTCGTTGCTCTTCCTGCGCGGCTGGCGAACCGATCGTGACCACGACGACACGTTCGGGGCCCGCATCTTCTCCGAAATGAGCCTGAGCGCCACCGGGATTCTCGTCCTGTGGACCGCGGTGGTTCTCACCGTTGCGCTCACCGTGGACCTCGTGACGAACAACGAGACCAAGTTCGCCTTCCTGGTTCATCTGCCGCTCTCCGTACTCGCGGTGGGCGGGCTGGAGCGTCTCTGGGACGACCGCCGGGCGCGTCGTCTGTTGCTGTTCGCGATCGCATCGGCCACGCTGCCGCTGCACATGCTCTACTTCCACCATGCCATGCGCGACGCATCCACATTCGAAATCACGACGGGGGAGAAGGCTGCGTACGCCTGGATTCGCGCGCAGACTCCCGCCGACGCCGTGTTCATCGACGAGAACGACACCGTGCACGTGCCGGTGCTCGCGTCGCGCGACCTGTACTGGGGCACGGAGGCCTACGCGCACAACTGGGGCTACGATCCCGAGGAAATGCTGGTACGGAAGAGGCTGCGCGACGGGGTGTACAGCGCGGACGGGCTCGACGAACAACAGTGGTTCCGGCTCCGGGGGCTCGGCCGGCCCGTGTTCATGATCTACCGCACGAAGCCCGACGAATCTCCCGACGACTCCGAGCGATTCCTGGCCGACGACCGCTTCCGCGGGCGCTTCACCGCCCAGCGCACGACCCGCATAGAGTTTGTTAC
>CAZPUV010000153.1:3878-6728 GCA_964589805.1 uncultured bacterium
CTTCGAGTTGCTTCCGGACGCCGGGGACGCCGAGTAACGGCGTCAGCGAACCGGGAACTCGTCCAACCGTGAACAGACTCGGACCACGTCTTCGATGGCGCGTTGCATGGGGCCCGGAACCCGCATTCCCGAGGCCATGGTGTGCCCGCCGCCGCCGAAGCGCTTCGCGATGGCGTTCGCGTCCACCTGGCCGTTGGAGCGCAGCGACACCTTGATGTCTCCCTCGGTGGTCTCCTTGAAGAACGCCACCAGTTCCACGCCCTTGATGGCCCGGACGAGGTCGACGAAGCCGTCCATGTCGTCGTAGGTTGCACCGGCGTTGTTCACCATTTCCAGCGAGGCGGTCATCACGGCGAGTTTCCCATTCGCCACAGACTCCAGCGTGCTCAGGACCGGCCCAAGCAGTCTCCCCGCACCCCAGCTCTTGCTCCCGAACACGCGGCGGTGCACCTCGAAGGCATTCGCGCCCGCTTCGGTGAGGTCGGCCGCTGCTCGCAGCGCGCGCGTGTCCGTATTCGAGAAACGGAAGGTGCCCGTGTCCGTGATGATGGCGGCGTAAAGCGCTTCCGCGACATCAGGCGTGACGGTTCCGTTCATCGCGCGGATCAGTTCGAGGATCAGCAGTCCCACCGCGGCCGCGCTCGTGTCGCTCACGGTGGTTTCCGCGAAACCCGGTACCTCACCCTGGTGGTGATCGATGCACGCGCGCGGAATTCTGAGCGCCTGCAGCGCGCGGCCGATGTTGCCCAGATGCTCCCAGTTGTTCACGTCCACGATGATCGCCGCGTCGATGCCGTCGAGCAGTGCGCGCGCACCGGGATCGCCATAGACCCTGATTTCCTCCGACGGATCGAGAAAGCGCAGCACGTCGGGCGTGTCGGTAGAATTCATCACGACGGCCCGTTTGCCGATCTTCCGCAGGAACCGCGCCAGCCCCAGCTCCGAGCCTATCGCATCGCCGTCCGGATTGATGTGCGACGTGATGACGAACGAGTCGTGACGATCGATGAACTGTCGGATGGAGTTCCACATGCTGGTCTACTTCTTCTCCGACTCGAGCTCGTCCAGGAACTCGACCGCACGGCGCATGTGCGGAACGACGATCGAGCCTCCCACCACCAGGCCCACGCCGAATATCTCGAAGAATTCCTCGCGCTCGACACCGGCCCGGTGGCATTCCTGCACGTGGTAGCGGATGCAGTCGTCGCACCGGAGAACCATGGACGCCACCAGCCCCAGCATTTCCTTGGTACGGGCGGGAAGCGCCCCGTCCAGGTAGGCGTTGGTGTCGAGATTGAAGAAGCGTTTGACCACGAGGTTGTCCGTTTCGAGGATCCGCTCGTTCATGCGCTTCCTGTATTCGTTGAAATCGTGCACGATGTGCGACATCTCGGCCTCCGCTATAATGAATGTGTCCCCCCAGCATACCGCACATGGCGGGCATGTCGCCACCGGGGATGTCCGATGAAGATCCCAACGCTGCATTCGTGGACGCTTTCCATTCCGCGCGCAAGGACGCTGCAGGTGGAGCTGCGCGAGCGGCTCGTATTCCGGCGGCTGGCGCTTCGCGGCCTGCGTCACGTCGCCGGTGCCGACATCGCGGTGAGCCGCGACGGCGCACGCCTCGTCGCCGCGGTCGTGGTGACGGCCTTCCCGTCGCTCGAGATCGTCGAGACGCGTGTCGTCACGCGCAGGCTCGTCTTCCCGTACGTACCCGGCTACCTCTCCTTCCGGGAAGCCCCCGCGGTGATCGCTTGCCTGCGCCGGGTACGCACGCCCATCGACGCGCTCCTGTGCGACGGGCAGGGGATCGCTCATCCGCGCGGTTTCGGGCTGGCGAGCCACGTGGGCCTGTGGGCGGGAATCCCGACGGCAGGCTGCGCCAAGAGCCGTCTGGTCGGGGAACACGGACCGGTGGGACTCGGCCGGGGCGACTGGGCGCGTATGTACCACGATGGTGAGAGGGTGGGCGCGGTCGTCCGGACGCGCAACGGGGTGAAACCGCTGTTCGTCTCGCCCGGGCACCTGATCGATCAGGCGTCGAGCCGCCGGCTCGTACTCGCGTGCACCGGCCGCTACCGGCTTCCGGAGCCCCAGCGGTTCGCACATATCGCCGCGGGCGAGGCGAAGCGGCGCTCCGGGTGACTCGCAACGCGCAACGGGCTCTTGGGGCGGGGGATAGAGGCGTGGGCGTTTCCCGGCCGGATTGCGGCCGGGACGCGGGTCAGCGGGCCTTCTCGGCCACCGCGATACGACTCTCGCGGATCAGGTCGTACTTGCGCGCGAGATCGTTCAACACTCTCACGCCTTCGAGTTCGCTTTCGCCGAGTTCATAGGACCAGGCGCGGGTGAGGTAATCGTAGAGCCGCATCGCGTCCAGGCCGACGGTGCGAGCGGATTCCTCGGATATCCGGGAGAGATTGCCCGCGCCTTCGTCCCGTGAAGCCGTCAGGAGCAGGGAGATCTCGTTCGCCAGGTGGCGATCGTCGTAGACCCACACGGCGTGGACCAGCGGCGTCTTCGTCAGCGACTTCCACATCTCCGCCACGTTGTAGCGGACGGTTCCCGCGATGTGTTCGGAACCGGTCTCGCGCAGCGCGGTGTTGCCGGTGAGGAGGACGGCATCGTAGCGATCGCGCCCGTCGTCCTCACCGATGCTTTTCTCGACCAGGAGATCAGGGAAGATGCCGTGGTGTTCGGCGAGCACGATGCGCAGGACAGCCACCGCGTTCCGTGAAAACTCGCCCACGGCGATGCGCTCCAACTCGTCGACCGGTTTGTGCGCCACGAGGGTCACGCCGCCAGGGGTACTGCGGCCGATGAGCGCCGGTCCGGCCAGTAGATACTGCC
>CAZPUV010000154.1:0-6655 GCA_964589805.1 uncultured bacterium
GTACGTATTGACGAGATACGTGAGCACCGAGTCCATCTCCGCGTAGGTGTGGTACTGGCCGAGGTTGGCGTCGATGACGGCCGCGCCCGCCGGTGCGGCGGCGCCACCCGGCGCGACGGACACCGGATACGGACGCGAGAGCAGCCAGGCGAGCTGCGCGTCGTCGGCCAGCACGTCCACGCCGTACTTCGTGAAGGCGAGGATCTCGATGCCGCGCGCCTGGATTTCCTCCATCTGGTACGGTCCCTTGAGGGGGACGGTGACGACGTGCTCCGCGCGCGCGATCGGCGCGGCGAGGACAGTCACAAGCAGAGAGACGGCGAGAACGAATCGCGGAAACACGAATATCTGGCGCTGGTTCATGGTGGTGTCCGAGGGTTGAGGTCGACGTGACGGCCGCTGTCCCTCCATTGTAACCCGATCGGGTCGTTGTCGCAAGTCGCGTACCGGCGCCCGTTTCTGCGGGCGGGTTGCGCTCGAGGCGGCTGTGCTGTAAACTCCCCACTTCTCACTGAAGAACTACAACGTCCCCTTTCTCCAGGAGGCCGCAATGCAAACCAGGAAGAAAGCTGTTTTCCCCCGTTTCAATGTCAACCTGGCCAGGGTGAGTTCCGCCGACGAGCCGCCGGTTGCCGGCACCGTGGCGGTCACGTTCAACGCATCCAACGGCGCGGTCACACTGCCCGCGAACGCCGACATCTCGGTCGACAAGAACAAGATGAAGGTGATGTTCGACCTTACTGCCCAGAATGTTCCCGCCGGTGCGGCGGCCGTGATTCAGGGCGTGGAGTTTTCGAAGCCCAACGAGCCGACCGGGACCAACGCTCCGACCAACGTGTTCGAGGATTCGACCACGTTCACGGATCAGAACGGAAATTCGCACACCGTGTTCGGCAAATGGCAGGGTGGGAACAAGCACGAACTCAAGCTGGTCGACAACAACCCGGTTCGTGGCGGTTCACCGGAGCAGGACTACGGCTACAAGGTCTGGGTGAAGGTCACCAGCGGAGCGACGACGAGCTACTACGCGAGTCCGGATCCGACGGTGAAGAACGAGCCGACGACCGGACCCTGATCGGAGACTTCCTCCGAGCGACGAAGGAATGGCGCTGGAGTGACTCCGGCGCCATTTCTTCTTGCTGTCAGTCGCCCGGAAGGGCGCGGTTGCGCGCCAGGATCGCGGCGAACTCCTTCTCGTCTTTCAGTGAATCGAACAGTCCGAGGCCGTACCAGCGCGGCTGCACCCCGCGCTCCACCGCGTCACGGGCGTTGACGAGCGCGGAGGTCCGTTCGCCGATGACGGTGTACACCACCGACGCCGCGTAGAAGTTCCACGCGTCGTCGGGACTCGCGCGGAAGGCGGCCTGGATGGCCGCCACCGCTTCCTGGTGCGACCCGATGTGCGCCAGACACTGCGCCTGCATCTGCAGATTGTAGACGTCGGTCGGATCCGGGGAGCGGGCGATGAGGTCCAGGGTGCGGCGATACAGGGAATCGGCCGCCGCGGCTCGTCCCGCCATCTTCTCGCAGTCGGCGAGGTTCTGGTACACGGCGGGGTCGTCCGGAAGTGATCGCAGCGCGCGACGGAAATCCGCTGCCGCCGCGTCGTAGTCTCCGAGCAGTTCGCGGGCGAGCCCGAGGTTCGTGCGCCGGCCCGGGTTCTCCGAGACGGACAGGAGTTCCTCGTACAACTCCTCCGCCCGCCGCGCGTCGCCGTACAGGAGCTCGAGTTCCGCCAGTTTCGCACGCGAGAAGCTGTCATCGGGGAATCGCGCGAGCAGCGCTTCGAGCGTCGCACTTGCTTCGGCGCTCATGCCGAGCTTGCGTTCGAGGTCCGCGAGCTCCTGCAGGTAGAGCCGCGCCGCGTGACGGTCGACCGCGCGGATCATCGTTGCGCGCGCGCCCTTGAGATCGCCCTGGCGGTTCTGGAGGCGCGCCTTCTGCCGGAGCACCTCGACGTTGCCGGGGTCTGACCGCCGCAGGCCTTCGAGCGCCGCCGACGCGGCGTCGAGATCGCCGGCGGCGAGTGCCGCGTCGAAGAGTCGCGCGGACGCCCGCGGGTCGCCGGGCTCTGCGTCGATGGCGGCATTTGCCGCTTCGAGGGAGCGTGCCAGGTAGTCGGGACGACGCGCGAGTTCGTACAGGTGCATGGCGACGCGTGACTCGAGCAGAGGAGCGTCGACGAAGCGGGGCGAGGCCTGGCGAATCGTGCGCAGACTGTCGAGCGTGGTGCTGTCGACCCCCTGCGCGCCGGCAGCATAGCGCACGAAGCGATCGTACTGTCGCAGGAATGTCGCGTAGTCACCGCGTGACACATCGATCCGCCGGTCTCCCCGCGCGCGGCGCGGATAACCCGCCGTGACGCGGGCGAGAGTCGCATTGGCCAGCAGCAACGGGTCACCGTGGGGAGCGGTGAAATCGTCCGCCCATTCGACGCTCCCATCGACGCCCCGCAAACGCCGCACCGACACCTGCCACTGTCCGGCGACGTCCCTGAGTGTCACTGACAGTACCTCGTCGGCCGCGGCCGCCGCTGCCGCGGCCACGGGGCTGCGCGCGGAATCGGCCGGCGCCACCGGTGCGATGTTCTTCATCCCGCTCAACCCTCGCAGCAACGCCACCTCCACGTTGGACGCCGCGAGCCGTGCGGTCGTGGAATCCGACGATGCCTCCACCACCGGCGGCATCACCAGCACGCGCAGCGCGTCGCCCGGCTTGGGGCCGAGCGCGCGGTAACCGAACCATGCCCCGGCCGCGAGCACCGCGGCGCCGCCGATCAACGCGAGCGCGCGTGTGGCGTGCCGGCGCACGTCCCGTTTGTGCGCGCGCTCCATGCGCAGCACGGCCTGAACCGAAGACGCGTACGCGTCCTGCGCCACCAGCGACTCGTCGCCGGAGGCCTGGAGGTTCTTCAGAACGAGACGCGCGTCGTTGCGCACCTCCGCGGCGTCCTGATAGCGCGCGGCCGCGTCCTTCTGCAGACACTTGCTGATGATCTCCTGGTTACCGGCCGGCACTTCCGGCCACAACTCCGAAACCTGCCGTGGCTCCTCGTTGACGACCGCGTACATCACCGCCTGCGGGATGTCGCCCTTGAACGGGCGCTGGCCGGTGAGCAGCTCGAAGAGCAGCACACCCAGCGCCCAGATGTCCGCGCGATGATCGACCGGCTCGCCCTTGATCTGTTCGGGCGCCATGTACGCCGGCGTTCCCACCGACTGGCCGGTCTGTGTCACTCCGGTGATGCCTGCGACCTTCGCGAGTCCGAAGTCGAGGATCTTCGCCACTCCGTCTTCGGTGAGCATCACGTTGGCCGGTTTGATGTCGCGATGGGTGATCCCGCGGCCGTGCGCCTTTGCGAGTCCGTCCGCCACCTGGATCGCGATCGCGAGCGCCTCGCCGGCGGGCAGCGGACCGTCCTTCGTGATCGCGTCCAGAGTCCGGCCGTCGTAGTGGGCCATGACGATGAAGAGCTGGCCGTTGTCGTCCTCGTCGATCTCGTAGATGGAGCAGATGTTGGGATGGTCCAGCGCGGACGCGGCCTTGGCTTCCTGGATGAAGCGGGCCTTGGCGTTGGCGTCCGCCGAAAGGCTGGCGGAAAGGAACTTGATCGCGACGATCCGGTCGAGACGGGGGTCCCGGGCCCGGTACACCACGCCCATGCCACCCGCGCCCATGCGCTCGAGCACCTCGTATCGGGAGATCTTCTTGCCGTTCATGACGGGGCCGCGGCCTGAGCGGCCCGCCCAGTCTAAACGGAGCCGGAAATGTGGGCAACGTCACAGAATGGTTAGGGATTGGGTGTGGTGGAGCGGGCTCCCGATGGTTAGACTATTCTTTAATGGCGCCCGTGGACAACCTCCTGAAGAAGCAGCTCGCGCAGATCAAGGCACGGGCACTGTTGATCGCCGGACGCGCATCTCGCGACGAGGCGGAGAGGGAATCTGTATCCCGCGAGATCGTCGAGTCCGTGGTCCGGACGGGTGCGGTCACGCGGGGGCGCGACATGCCCCCGGCAACCGCCAGTGCCGCCGGGACGCAAGCCGCTGCATCCACGCCGCGATGGTTTCCCTGGTGGTTCCGGCGCCGGCTGGTGCGGGAGGAGCGGCGCGGATTCGAGGGCGAGTTCCAGCGCATTGTCTCCATGCTGGCGGCGGGGGATCCGGTTTCGATCGAAGACGCGGTACCCGGTGTTTCATCCAGCGCGGACGGCATGCCGTTCTATCTGATCCGGACACAGGGCCGCGACCTCGACCCGGCCGCCGCAGATGAAGCGCGGCACTTCGAAGCGATTCGGGAATGGCCGGCGGAAGTCGTGCGCACGCGAATCGGTGCGTATCCCGTCTACGGGATCGAGGCCAGGGTTTCCACCGCGGCGCCCGATCCCCGCAACATCGTCTTCCTCGACATCGAGACGGCGGGACTCTCCGCCAACACGTACGTGTTCCTGATCGGGCTCATGTACTGGGAGGACGGGCGTTTCGTAAGCGACCAGGTCCTCGCCCGCGACTACACCGAGGAAGAGGGGATGTTGCGCCACGTGCGCGCGACACTCGCGCGCTTCGACACGGTCGTGACGTACAACGGTGCGAGCTTCGACCTGCCGTTCATCCGCACGCGGATGTCCGTGCACCGGATACCAGACGTGTCGCCGATCGAGTCGGTCGACCTCCTGCACGCCGCGCGGCGGGTGTACAAGCCCGTGCTCCCCAACTGCCGCCTGGTGACGGTGGAGAAGCATCTGCGCGGAAACGGCCGCGAGGACGACATCCCCAGCCGCTTCATCCCGAGGGCCTACCACGAGTTCGTCCACACCAAGGACGCGCGTCTCATGCGCAACGTCGTCTACCACAACCGCATGGATGTCTTCACCATGGCCGTGATCCTCAACCGGATGGCCGAAAAGGCGTTTGCGCAGACGCCCGCCGGTGCTACCATCCCCGGGCCGAACCCGCCTCACGTGCCTTTGTAGCCGCGACGCGTGCGCATCCCCGTGCCCGCTCGCCGGGATGGGATGCCGAATGAACGTCGACAAGTTTCTCAAACATCTCGAAACCTCGGAGTGGTACGACGGCCAGATCGTGCGCGTGGAACGGTTGCCGGAACGCGCCGCGACGTTCGCGTCCCTCGATCCGCCCGTGCACGCGCGCGTCGCGGCGGCGATCGGTGCGGACGGGATCACGCGGCTCTACACCCACCAGGCTGACGCCATCCGGCATGCGCGCGGGGGCGAGCACGTGGTGGTGGTGACGGGTACCGCGAGCGGGAAGACGCTCTGCTACAACGTGCCCGTGCTGGAGTCGATTCTCGACGACCCCTCGTCGTGCGCGCTCTATCTGTATCCCACCAAGGCGCTGGCGCAGGACCAGCTGCGCACGCTCACGCGCTACCTCGAAGCCGACCCGGCGCTGCCGATGGTGACCGGAACCTACGACGGCGACACGCCGCCCAACGCGCGCCGCAAGCTCAAGAACGAAGCCAACGTGCTTCTCACCAACCCCGACATGCTGCACTCGGGCATCCTCCCCAACCACGGCACGTGGGCGCGCTTCCTCGCGAGACTCAAGTACGTGGTGGTGGACGAGGTGCACACCTACCGGGGCACGTTCGGCTCCAATGTCGCGCACGTGCTGGGGCGCTTGAATCGCATCTGCGAACACTACGGAGCGAATCCGACCTTCATCGGCTGCTCGGCGACGATTCGAAACCCGAAGGAACTCGCCGAACGGCTCACCAGCCGTCCGATGCAGGTGGTCGACAACGACGGATCGCCCCGGGGTCCGAAGGCGTTCGTGATCTGGAACACACCCTTCTTCGGCGACGACCGGGTGGAGCGGAAGAGCGCCAACGTGGAGGCGGCCCGGATCCTCTCGGAACTCGTGGTCCACGACCACCAGGCGATCGCGTTCGTACGCGCGCGCGTGGTTAGCGAGATCGTGGCGCGTTACGCGCAGGAGTTCGCCACACGCCTCTCGCCGTCGCGCGCGAAACTCATCAAGAGTTACCGCGGCGGGTATCTCCCCGAGGAGCGGCGTCAGATCGAACGCGCACTCTTCGGCGGGGAGTTGAAGGCGGTGGTCAGCACCAACGCGCTCGAACTCGGCATCGACATCGGCAGCATGGAAGCGGCACTGCTGGTGGGCTATCCCGGCACCATCGCGTCCGTGTGGCAGCAGGCGGGGCGCGCGGGGCGCGGGTCGGACCCGTCGCTGGTGGTGCTCCTCCCGTACGACTCGCCCATCGACCAGTACATGGCGAAGCACCCGGACTACTTCTTCGGCCGCTCGCCCGAGAACGCGGTGATCGATCCCCTGAACGCGCATATCGTCTTGAACCACGTGCGCGCGGCGGCGTTCGAGCTCCCGGTGCGCAAGGAGGACTGGGAGCAGTTCGGCGACTACTGCGGGCCGATTCTGAAACTGCTCGAGGACGACCGGCAGGTGCGCCAGCAGGGCGGGCAGTTCTTCTGGAGCGGGCCCAATTACCCCAGCGCGGATGTGAGTCTGCGCAACATCGGCGACGACGTGTACACCATTATAGTGGGAACGTCCGCCGCGATGGCCGCGGAGGGTCTCAAGGCCGTCCCGAACGACGCCAGCCGCGTCATCGGCACCATCGACGAACCGGAAGGCCGAGGGCGCGACGTACTCAATCT
>CAZPUV010000155.1:0-6604 GCA_964589805.1 uncultured bacterium
GGCGGTCATACTCCGTCCCGAAGGGAGGATGGGCGCGGGCGACATCATGATTGCGCCGGCGGGCCACACCACCTCCACGCCCCCGGAAGGCGGCCAGGCGGATACGCTCAACCTGGAGGAGGCGGAGCGTGAGATCATCCGGCGCGCGCTGGCCGCGGCCGGCGGCAACAAGAGCGAGGCGGCGCGGCTGCTCGGCATCACGCGTCGCGCGCTCTACGGCCGTCTCGAGCGTTACGGGATGGATTGAGATGTTGAACCGCCCCGGCCACCGGTGTCCCCGGGCGGACAGGTTCCGGGCGTCTCCGGGGAACCGTCCCGGGAGGTCGACAGCGCAACATGTTCATTTCACACAAGATGAATAGATCGCCCCGCTTCGCCGGGGCTGGCACTCCGATTGCGCCAGTCCGTGCCGGAGCACGGTCCGGGGCTGCGACCGTGAAGAAGACGATGAGAGCACTGACACTGATCATCACGCTGACCGCCGGCCTCCTCGCGCTCGCGCCACCGCCGGCGAAGACGCAGGCCGGGGACGGCACGCAGTTGCGGGAGTTCGTCGCGCGCAACGCCGAGTTGCTCGACCACGCGGCCGCGCTCGTCCGGGAAACGAACAGCGCCAAAGCGCGCAGCCTGCTGGACATGGCGACCACGCTCCACAAACAGTCCGTGGCTCTCCTGGAGAAGGACTCGTTCGCGATGGCGGGACGGATGGCATTCCGAGCGCGCGAGGTGATCCAGCAGACCATCGCGGTGGCCAAGCGCGAGGCGCGACTCGAGGAGCAGGCCGCGCGCATGATGGAACGGGCGGCGACGCGTCTCGAACAGGCGCGCACCGCGTTCGAGGACACGCGTCGCGACGACCCCGGTGCGCGGAGGTTGATCGGCGAGTCCGCGGACAACCTCCGGCGCGCGCGCGAGCAGATGCAGGAGCACATGTTTGAGACATCGCTCCGCCTCGCGGAATCGTCGCTGGCCCTGTCGACGCGCGCCATCCGGATGCTGCGCCGGGATGGCGGCGGGACGGACATCCTGGACGAGATCGACCGCACCCAGCGCGTCATCGATCGAGTCGCCGAATTCCCTCCCTCGAAAGACCCCTCGGTGGGCCGTCTCATCGAGCAGGCGATGGAGATGCAGCGGAGGGCCGTCCGCAGCGCGGAGCGCGGCGAACCGGGGATGGCTACCGAACAGACGCGGGCCGCGCGAACCTTCGCCCTGCGGGCGCTGCGCGCCGCACGACCGGGTGGGCCGGGCGGGCTGTCCGGGGAGGACGAGGCCATCCGCGCCATCGCGCTCACCGACGACATCATCGGCGGTGCGCGCGGTATCCTCGCGGAGAATCCCGGCGATGCCCTGGCCCGGCGGATCGAAGAGGCCGTTCGACAGCAGGAAGCTGCGCGCGCGTCGCTGGACCGGGGGGACTTCGAGCGAGCGTTGCGACTGACCACCGCCGCCAGGGAGATGATCCGCAAGGCGTTGCGGGGAGTCGAGCTGCCGGTCGATCCGGCGGCCGTCGAGGCCGCACTCGCACGCACGGATGACGCCATCGCCGCGCTGCGCGACGCGCTCGCCGGTCACGACCACCCCGTTGCACGCGATCTTCTCGATCGCGCGACAACCCGGCAACGCGAAGCGCGCAGCGCACTCGCCGGCGGCGAGCAGAAGCGTTCCCTGGCGCTCACCCGCGTGGCGCACACCCTCGCCCGCGACGGCCTCTCCCGTCTGGACGATGCGCGGTAATCCCCGACTCCGGTCACTCGCCCTGATCCTCGCCGCGGCTGTCACCGCCTGCGCGGGGGACGGCCCCGGGCCGAGTCCGCCCGTGGAACCCGCTCCACTCACCGAATCCGCCGCCGAGGCGGGGTCCCTTCAGGAACTGCTCGCACGCCTCGACGTCCTGATCGCCGGCCATGGAGAACACGACGCCCCCCCCGGCCGTACCGCGGAGGCGAGGGCGCTTCGCACGGAGGCGCTGGCGCTCATGGCGGCGGGAGACGGGGCACTCGCCCGCGACCTGCTGAACGCAGCCATCGCGCTGTTCGTGAAAGGGACGGAATGACCCCGCGCCCTGCCGCGGCGCTGGCCTTCGCCGCGGCGCTGGCCGTGTCATTCCTCTTCGCGCCCGGACGTTCACACGCCGGCGACGGGCGGTGGATCGGGTCGCTGGAACTCGGCTTCGATACCTTCTCCGAGCGCTACTCCGTCGCGGAGGAGGACACCCTCAGCAGCATCAACGAGGCGCGCACCCGGCTGCGCTTCGGCTACGCGCGGGGATCGATGGGGCGCAACTACGCCCTGTTCGAAGCGCGCCAGTACCTCGGCGAGTCCAGCTACGAAACCACGGCGCACACGTTCGTCACGAGACGCTTCGGGGAGTCGACGGCGTGGATGGCAACCCTGGATGCTGAACTGGCGCGCCGCGGCTTCCGCGAGGGCACCACGTACGACTTCCCCAACGACTACACACGTGCCAGCGCGCGAGCGGGTGTGCGCGTACGAGTCAGCTCCCTCCTGACCGCGCGCCTGGATGACCGGGTCGAGCACCTCGACTACGAACGGCGCACGGAGTTCGACTACGACTACACCCGCAACGTGGCCACGGCGGCCGTCGAGGTGGGCCGCGACCCGTTCAGGATCCTCTCCGCGGGCGTGCGCCACTCGACCATGTCCATTCCGGACAGCGCTGGAATCGAGTACCACGCGCTGGGGCCGGTTCTGGAAGTCCGCGCCTTCGGCGCGGCGCACGAGCGCGTCTACGTGAGCATGTCGGCCGACCGCCGCTCCTACCCGAACGGCGGAACCCGGAGTTCGTTCTGGTCGATTCTGCTGTCGGGGATGTTCGAGTGGCCCGTGCACCGCCACTGGGGCATCGAGATGGCGGCGGACATCGAGGACTACGACTACGACGTCACCAGCGGCATCTACAACGACTACCTGGAGACGCGGGCGTACGTCGCCGCCAACTGGTTCAACGACGGTACACGGATCGGGGCCGGGCCGGCCTTTGGATGGCTGTCGAGCCGGAACGCCCCGCAGGACGAATACCGGGAGCTGGGTGTGCGCATCGCGGCCGAGCACATCGGCGCGCGCGGGTTGTACGTGTCCGCGTCCTACGAACCCGGGGTCCGGGACTACGAGTCGTACGCGGGAACGGCATCAACCATCGACGGCACGGAGGTCGTGTTCTCGGATTACGGCTACCGCAGGATCAATGTCTTCGCCAACGTGCGCGTCCACGGCGCACTCTGGCTCAATCTCTTCTTTGACTACCAGCCCGAAGACCACGATCGCGATGGCGACGACGCCACCGCGACCGTGGGTTCGATTTCGCTCACGTACTCGTTCTGACGATCAGTTGCGGTTGAGGAGCTGCTTGAGTTCCCCGGTCAGGAGCGGCACGACTTCGAAGAGATCGCCCACGATCCCGTAGTCCGCCTTCTGGAAGATGGGGGCGTTCTCGTCCTTGTTGATCGCGACGATCACCTTGGACGTGCGCATCCCGGCCAGGTGCTGGATCGCACCCGATATACCGACCGCCACGTACAGCTTCGGGTTGACCACTTTACCCGTCTGCCCGACCTGCATCGCGTGGGGAACATAGCCCGCATCCACCGCGGCGCGCGAGGCACCCACCGTGGCGCCGAGCACGTCGGCGAGGTCCTGCAGGATCTTGAAGTTGTCGCCGCTCTTGAGCGCCCGTCCGCCGGACACGATGACCTCCGCTTCGGTGAGATCCTTCTTCCCCGTGGACGTGGCGACCACTTCCTTGACCCGGCCGCGCAGCGCCCCCGCGTCGATCGTGACGCTGACGTCCACGACCTCGGCGGCGGAGTTCCCCGCGGGCGCGGGCGCGTAGATATTGGGACGGACCGACGCAAAGTGGAGGGGCGCGGTGGCCTCCATCTCCGCGACCACCTTGCCGGAATAGACCGGACGGCGGACGCGCAGCGCGCCGTTCGACAGGGAGACCTCCGTGCAGTCCGTGAAGAGAGCGGCACCGCAGCGCGCCGCCGCGCGCGCCGACAGATCCCGCCCCATGGCCGAGGCAGCAAAGAGCACCGTGCTCGCGCCGCTCTGCTCGAGGATCGTCTTCAGCGCCGCCGCATACCCTTCCGAGGAGTAACCCGCGAGCTGTGCGTCCTTCGCGACGAACACCTTTGCGACCGGGAGCGCCGAGGCTTCCTTGATCGCCGCGTCGATGCCATCACCGATGAGCGCAATCGATACCGGACCGCCCCCGGACGTCGACAGACCGGCCGCGGCCGTCACCAGCTCTCCCGTGATCGGCTTGAGCTTGCCGCCACGAATCTCTCCGAATATCAGAATTCCGTTTGCCATGCTGACTCGTCCTTTCGCGACGGTTAGATGACCTTGGCTTCCTCACGCAGAAGCCGTGCGAGTTCCTTGGCCTGCTGGGCTGCGTCACCCTGGATCATCTTCACGGGCGGCCGCTCGGCCAGCGCGTGATAGCGCACGACCTTGCTCTTCGAGCCCGCAGCGCCAACCTGACCGGCCTCGAGCGGAATGTCGGAGAGCGTCACTTTCCTGATTTCCTTCTTCTTCGCCTTCATGATGCCGGGGAGCGAGGCGTAGCGAGGCTCGTTGAGTCCCTTGTCACAGGTGAGAGCCGCCGGCAGCTCCAGCTCGACGAGTTCATCGCCGCCCTCGACGCGGCGCCGCGCGGTCGCCGTCTTTCCCTCGATCTTCAACTCGTTGACGATCAGCGCCTGGGGAATGCCGAGGAACTCTGCGATCGCGGGGACCGTCTGCGCCGCGTCATCGTCGATACCCTGCTTGCCCCCGAGGATCAGGTCTGCGCCCAGCGGGCGGATCACCTCGGCCAGGACACGCGCGTTGGCGATGGCGTCGCCGCCTTCGAAGGCGGGGTCGCCCACGTGGATGGCGTCGTCGGCACCCATCGCCAGCGCGGTGCGCAGCACGTCCACGACCCGGTCCGGGCCCAGCGAAAGTGCAACGACGGTGCTGTCGTCCTTGAGGCGCTCGCGGATCCGGATTCCCTCCTCCACCGCGTATTCGTCGTAGGGATTCATGACGTACTTGATACCCTGCGGGTCGATGCCCATGCCGTCGCCGGCGATCTTGATCTTGGATTCAGTGTCCGGGACGCTCTTTACGAGAACTACGATCTTCAACTTGGACCTCCTCGCGAGCCTCTTCGCCACGGCCTGACCGGGCGACTTCGTTCGTTATTTCAGATTGAGCAGATGGCGGGCAATGACAATGCGCTGGATCTCGCTCGTACCTTCGTAGATCTCCGTGATCCGGGCATCGCGGAAGTAGCGCTCGACCGGGAAATCCTCCAGGTAGCCCGCACCCCCGTGGATCTGAACTGCTTCGCGCGCGGCCTGGTTGGCTATCTCCGACGCGAACAGCTTGGCCATGGCCGCTTCCTTGGCGTGCGACTTCTTCTCGTCCTTCAGTCGCGCAGCGTTGTAGACCAGGAGACGCGCCGCCTCGATGCGCATGGCCATGTCGGCGATCTTCCACTGGATGGCCTGGAACTTCCCGATCTGCTGACTGAACGCTTCCCGTTCCTCGGCGTACTTGATCGACGCATCGAGGCAAGCCTGCGCAATGCCGACCGCCTGGGTCGCGATTCCGATCCGGCCGCCGTCGAGCGTGTGCATGGCGATCTTGAAGCCGGCGCCGACGTCGCCCAGCACGTTGCCGGCGGGAACGCGCAGCTCCTCGAACACCAGTTGCACCGTGCTCGAAGCGCGCAGCCCCAGCTTGTTCTCCTTCTTCCCAACGGAGTAGCCCTTCATGCCCCGTTCGACGATCATGGCCGTGATGCCGCGCGTCTTGTGCGACGGATCCGTGCGGACCATCGCGATGACGACGTCGGCTTCGAGTCCGGTGGTGATGAAGTTCTTTGTCCCGTTCAGAACGAAGTCGTTGCCGTCACGGACCGCGGTGGTCGTCAGCGAGGCGGCGTCACTCCCTGATTCCGGCTCGCTCAGCGCGTAGGCCCCCAGGAACTCGCCGCTCGCCAGCTTGGGCAGGTAGCGCTTCTTGAGTTCCTCCGAGGCCCAGTGCACGATCGGCGCCGTCACCAGCGAGGACTGCACCGACATCGTGACACCGGTCGAGGCACACGCGCGGTTGACCTCCTCGAGCGCCAGCACCATGGCAAAATTCCCGGCGTGCGAGCCACCGTACTGCTCCGGCACGAGCATTCCCAGGAAGCCCATGCGGCCCAGTTTCTCGACGATTTCCCGCGGAAATCTGCCTTCGCGACTATGGTTCGCGGCGACGGGGGCGATCTCCCTGTCGGCGAAATCACGCGCCGTCTGTTGAATCAGGCGCTGTTCTTCGGTCAGCGGATACTGCACGGTAGCCTCTTCTGCGATGGGCCGGAGGGCGCCACCGGAGATCCCGGCGGTTCGACCATATCATGTAACACGGGGAGCAATTGTCGGATACGACGTCGGCCGGGTGTGAACGTACCCCAGCGTGTCCGTGGTGTCAACGCCGAATTGGATGTGAAAAGCGCCCGCAACCACCGGGAGTTGCGGGCGCTCGCACAGGTCTCGTGTGCAGCCTACTTGATCAGCAGCATCTTGCGCGTATCGCTGAAACGATCGGC
>CAZPUV010000156.1:0-6584 GCA_964589805.1 uncultured bacterium
CGCGGCGCTGGCGAGCACCAGGGCGAGATGTCCCGGCGGCGGGGTGTTCGACACGCCGGGGTAGAGACCGGGCGGGAAGGTTCCCAGATACGGTGCCCCGGAGAGGTCATCGAGCGGCGCGCAGCCCGTGCAATTCTGTGCATGAGCGCGATCGTCTCCGGACGCCGCTCCCGTGAGCACGATCGCGAGCACGAGGAGCCGAATGGCGTGTCCCGGCGGCGCGTTCATGGCGTTCATTATAGCGCCCGGAGCCGGCGCGGGTCGAGGGTCGCATGAGGATGCTACTCACGCAAGGAATCATCTGTTAGACTGCCCGGCAAGGCCGTGACCATGACCACCCCCAGCCCAGCCCGCAAGACCACCGTCCTGTTCATCTTCATCGCCGTGCTGGTGGATGTGATCGGGCTGGGGATCATCGTGCCCGTGGTTCCCGGCCTCATCATGGAGCTCACCGGCGAAGGGGTGAGCCGTGCCGCCATGTACGGCGGCTGGTTGTGGTTCACCTATGCGGTCATGCAGTTCTTCTGCGCCCCCGTGCTCGGGAATCTGAGCGATCGCCTCGGACGCCGCCCCGTCATTCTCTTCTCTCTGTTCTCCCTGGGCGTGGATTACCTGATCATGGGGTTCGCGCCCACGCTGATCTGGCTCTTCGTGGGACGGTCACTCGCGGGGATCGCCGGGGCCTCGTTCATCCCCGCCTACGCGTACCTCGCGGACGTCAGCCCGCCCGAGAAGCGTGCCCAGAACTTCGGCCTGGTGGGCGCCGCCTTCGGCCTCGGGTTCATCATCGGACCGGCGGTGGGCGGGGTGCTGGGCGAGATCGGCGTGCGCGTGCCGTTCTTCGCCGCGGCCGGTCTCGCGCTCGCGAACGTGACCTTCGGCTATTTCGTCCTGCCCGAGTCGCTTCCGAAGGAATCGCGGCGGCCGTTCAACATCCGGCGGGCCAACCCGCTGGGAACGCTCATCAACGTTCGAAAGTACCCGCTCGTCGCGGGGCTGGCGGCCGCGGTGTTCTTCTGGCAGGTCGGGCACCAGGTGCTGCCCAGCACGTGGGCCTACTACACGATGTTCAAGTTCGGGTGGTCCGAGGCGGCGGTGGGGGTTTCGCTCGCGTTCGTAGGATTCGTAACGGCGACCAGCCAGGGCGTTCTCACGCGGGTCGTGGTACCGGTTCTCGGCGAGCGGCGCACCGCGATCATCGGACTCACGTGCGCGTTCTGTGCCTACATCTTCTACGCGTTCGCGACACGGGGCTGGATGATGTACGCAGGGATGATGGCGTGGCTTCTGGCGGGGCTGGTGTATCCGTCCATGAACGCGATCATGTCGCAGCAGGTGCCCGCCAATGCGCAGGGTGAGCTGCAGGGCGCTGTGGCCAGTCTGTACAGTCTCGCCGCGGTCATCGGCCCGCCCCTGATGACACAGCTTTTCGGCCGCTTTTCGGCGGAAGGCGCCCCGATTCATTTCCCCGGAGCGGCCTTTCTGTGCGCCGCATTCCTCATGACGGTGAGCGGCGCGCTGCTGGTGCGAACGCTGCGTCAGGGAGCGGCGCGTGCGCACAAGGCGGTGGTCGCGGACGCCGTCAAGTCGGCCGTGCCATGAGTGATCTTCATACGATGCAGACATCAGCCAGTTGCGATTGAATCGAGTCCGGTGTCTCGTTTGCACAGGAGGTTCGCATGGTCCCCGTGATGTCCCTCTGGATTCCCATTCTGTTGTCGGCCGTAATCGTGTTCATCGCGAGTTCGGTCATGCACATGGTGCTCAAGTATCACAAGGGCGACATGAAGCCGCTCCCCCGGGAAGACGAGGTTCGTGCCGCGCTGGCGAAGTTCAGCGTTCCGCCCGGTGACTACTACGTTCCCTATGCCGGCTCGACCGAAGCGATGAAGAGCCCCGAGTACGCCGAGAAACTCAACCAGGGCCCGGTCGCACTCATGACGTTCGTGGCACCCGGACCGCTCGGGCTGGGGAAGAGCCTCGTGGCGTGGTTCCTCTTCTCGGTCGTGGTGAGCCTGTTCGCGGGTTACATCGCCGGCGCCGCGCTGGCCCCCGGCGCTCACTACCTGAAGGTGTTCCAGTTGACGGGCGCCTCGGCGTTCATGGGCTACGGGCTGGCTCTGGTCCAGAACTCGATCTGGTACAAGCGCAGCGCTGCAGCGACGGCCCGCGGGATCGTTGACGGATTGGTTTACGGTCTCCTGACCGCGGGCACCTTCGGCTGGCTCTGGCCCGCCTAGTCCGCCCGGGAGCCGGCTCCGGCCGCCGCCAAAGGGGCCGTTGCGGGGTGCGGTTTCCGGCCCGTCGCGACGGCCCTTTCGGTTTCCGGCCCGGGAAAGCACGAAAAACTATGCAAAACTCCGCGTTTGTTCGGCTCAACTTTTTGGAAAATAGAGAGTTAGAGCGACTTTGTACTTCCATTCACATGAACTTCGGAGTAGACTCTCTTATGTAGGAGAACGGTCGAGGGACGCATGTCCGGATTCCCGCCTTCGACCGCAACGGAACCATGAAGACCGACATCCGCAAGTCGTTACGGAACTCCGCGCGGGGCAGCGCTGTTCTCGCGATCGCGTGGATCGCGGTGACGGCGCCGGGTTCGGTCGCAAACGCCGCGGATGTGACGATCGAGCACAGCTGTCCGGGCTGGGACGTCAACGCGACCTTCTCGCGCCCGCTCGGAATCTTCTTCGACACCGCCCACCAGGAAACCTACGTCGCGGATACCGGCAACCGTCAGATCGTGGTCTGTGACCGGAACGGCATTCCGCTGTACCGCTTCAATCACTTCGTCACCGGCGCCAACGGAGAAGCGGTGCTGGGCGAACCGAAGAGTATCGCCGTCGACGCCGCCGGCCGGATCTTCGTCGTCGCCGGGGGATCCGACGGCATCGGCGTTCTGGACGCGACCGGAAGAAGCATATCGAACATCCGCCCACCGGCCGATGAGTGCGGATTCCCGGAGAGCTTCCAGATGCTGGCGCTCGGACCGGATGGAATCTACGCGGTGCTGTCGTGTCCGAAACGGCGTGTCGCCGTGATCGACGCGGAACTCAACATCGACCGCGTGGTGGAACTCGGATGGACCGACAGGTCCGAGAAGGCATGCATCACCGGGCTCGCGGTGGATGCAGAAGGTGAGATTTACGTCACGGACGCGTGCGCGTCCGAGATGGTCCAGATGTACGATGCGAACGGCGGACTTCTCCGCTCGTTCGGAGCTCATGACACCGGGTTGGAGAACTTCTCTTTCGCTTCCGGAATCGCCCTGACGGGCGACGGCAACATGTGGATCGTGGATACGCTCCGGCATGTGGTGTCGCTCTTCACACCGGAAGGGGTACGACTCACCACCGTCGGAGGCAAGGGCGTGGAGCCGGGTTCGCTTCAGTACCCGTCCAGCGTTGCGACGGATGGCGTCGGCCGTGTTTTTGTGGCGGAGAGGGCGGGTAACCGGTACCAGTGCTATCGCCTCGAAGGCGAGGTACTGGGAAGTGCACTCCCGGCCCGGGGTCAATTCAGTGTGTTGAGAGAAGTAGTGTCAGTACAGAACAGTCGCGAAAGCGACTAGGAGGTGATTCGCGTGCGCAAAGTAAGTGCTTTGATTGGAATCGTCGCGCTCGTGGTCTGCCTGCCGATGCTTGTGGTTGCTGGTGACTATCATAGAAACCTCACGTTGGTTTGCTCGGATTGTCACACGATGCACTACAGTCAGACGCATGGCTACAATGCGAATGGCGGCGGTTTCTTCACACCCCTCGGCGGGTCAGGTCCGCATCACTACCTGCTCCGCAACGAGATCAACGAGCTGTGCCTCACCTGTCATGACGGGTCGAGCTTCGCGCCGGATGTCTACGATGCGAATGCCAACTCGTATGTCCGGCAGGCCGGCAGACTCAACAAGGTGGGCGACGCCACCACGGCCCAGGGGCACACCCTCAACTCGACCGCGACGGCACCGGGCAGCAATCCTGCCTGGAGCAACGCGGAAGGGTTGAACTGCGTGAACTGCCACTTCCCACACGGCGGTACTTCATACCGGAACGTCGCGGGAAACCCGGGGAACTATTCGGCCCTCGGTCGGAGCTACTCGTTGATCACGTACGCCACCGGCACACAGAACCTGGCGGTGGACGTGTTCCAGACGGCGGCCGCCCCGATGGCGGTGCACTACGCGTATAACAACGTGCAGTTCAACGAGCCCGACCAGACCAAGTCGGCCTACGCCTTCTGGTGCCAGGGCTGCCACACCGACTTCCACGGCGCCAAGGGCGGCCCGGAAGTCGGCGGTGCGACGGGCGAAGAGTGGCTGCGTCACCCCAACGCCGATGCCAACATCGGTGCGCTGGGCGGCGGTCATTCCAGCCTGACGACCTGGACCAACTCGGGCAACAAGCTGCACGTGATGAGTGCCAGCGGCGTCATTCCGGCTGCGGACAACACGCCGTCCTGCATGACGTGCCACAAAGCCCATGGCAGCCCGAACGCGTTTGGGCTAATCTACATGAGCGGAACTGGCGCGGTGACCGAGGGTGGTGACGACGGCACGTCGATTCGCACAACGTGCAAGCGTTGCCATATCCAGGGCGGGACCATCTAGCGCCGTCGGTGTGTAGATAAGTCGATCTTTTGGTTCCTCTAGAGTGGGGGTGGGAAGAGCCGGGCAACCAGCCTTCACCACCCCCACCTTGCGAAGGGTGGGCCGTATGGCGCAAGAGAGGGGTATCGGGCGACGGGTGGCGGTCGTGTGCGCCGTCTTCGTGGCGGTCGGGTTTACCGTCTGGGCCCCACGGGCGCAGGAGGAACTCTCCCCGCACATGAACCCCGACTACGGCGTCCTGCGGATCAACGCAACGTGGGCCCCGCGCGGGAGCTGCAGTCAGTGCCACGACATGCACGCGCTAGAATCGGGCGAGTCGCCGTACCCGAACGCGCTGTTCGCTGAAAACTCCAACGCGCTCTGCTACAGCGCCGGCGGCGCCGGGCCCTGCCACGCCTCGACACCGACCAACTACCCGCTGACCGAGAGCGCGAGAATCCCGTCCGGTTTCCCGGATGCGGGCTACTTCGAATACAACGCCGGGGGCTCCAAGACGTGGGGCATTCAGTACCGGGGTCGCTGGCCGGGACCGCTGGTGTATGACAACCCCGGCGTGGTCGGCATGCACTTCTACTCGCCGCACCGCAACGACCCGGACATGCCGCGCCTCGACCCCACGGGGGTGGGGAGCTGTCTCAACTGCCACAACCCGCACGGGTCGGCCAGTCCGTTCGACATGCTGATCGAGACCTACCGCGGCATCGGCGGTTACGACGAGACCGGGGCGCCGACCCGGTATCAGTTGTGTTTCTCGTGCCATTCGACATTCGGACCGCCGGGCATGGAGCCATCGGGACGCTATATCGCCGACTACTACGACTCCTCGCTCAACGGCGACCATGCCGGGCACCAGATCCAGATGAAATCGGAAATCGCGCTCTCCTGGCCGTCCCACATCCGGCGGGGCGACAAGCTCCCGTGCTACGACTGCCACAACCCGCACGGGTCACGCGGCTACAACAACCTCGGTCCGAATGCCTACGCCCTGAGCGATGAGCGTCCGGGCTGGTACAACCTGACGAACACAAAGACAGACCCCGCGCAGAGCAGGCGTTTCTGCCTGGGCTGCCACATCTCATCGGATGGAGTTCCGGGATCGCAGACGGTGGAAGGCATCATCATGAACGCGATTCCCAACGAAGACGGCCACGCGTCCACCGACACGCGCGGCTGCTTCGAGTGTCACGGGAACGACTATTCGTCGCCGACGTCGCGCAACGTCCACAACCCGGAAACTTGATGCGAACGGTCCATGCCCTGGGCATCGTCATCCTCGGGGTCGGTATGGCGGCGCATTGCAGGGAGGCAACGGCGGGCGCGTCGCTGGGCGGGCGTTTCTGGCTCACCTACCAGCAGGCCAGAGAGACGAGCACGCAGCAGGAGTACTTCACCCAGCACTACGAGGCGATCCTGCGCGACCGGCTGTTCCAGCAGAACGACGTGCGCTTCACCGTTTACATCGACAACTCCAGGAACCTGACCGACAACCTGACCTACCGGCAGTACCGGGGGCAACTCGACGTCTCGCATCGTTACTACACGTTCAATGCCCGGTTCACCCCGCTCCAGGAGGCGAACGCGCTGGAGCTGGACGCGTCGCGGGAGATCCGGCAGAACCAGTTTTCGCTGGACGTCCACGTACCCGACACGCCCCGGCTGCGGCTTTCGTACGGCACGAGGACGCAATACCTGGATGCAGCGCGGTCCGTCGACATCCGCGAACTTCGTGCGGACCTGAGCCATCGTTACCGCTCGCTGGATTTCCGCGCGCACCGGTGGAGCTCCATCAGCCGAAACGGGAACGAGATCCAGACCGACGTGACAGGGGCATCGGTGCGCGGGGCCAGGGCCTTCGCGAACTGGTTCACCGCGGACGGGGGATACGAGTTCCGTCTGACCGAGTCCGACCGCGAGATCGGCCCCGTGAACCGGGTGACAAATCACACTGTTTCTGGCATGTTCCAGGGGCGGTATCAGCGGCTGA
>CAZPUV010000157.1:0-6565 GCA_964589805.1 uncultured bacterium
TGGGGTGGTTGAGACTGAAACCGCGCGTGCCTCGCGTTCGAAGCGCTGGCGCACTTCCGGGGACGCGGTCAGATGTCCCGCGAGGATCTTTATGGCAACGTCGCGGTCGAGCCGCGTATCCCGCGCGCGGTAGACCTCGCCCATCCCGCCCGCACCCAGGGGAGAAACGATCTCGTATGGACCCAGCCGTGTTCCGGGATTGATCTGCAGGCGCGGCTCCTTGTCGAGGACCAGACAGCGACGGCCATTCTACCGCATGTCGCCAGGTACAACCAAGGGCGAACGCACACGACCCGATGCTCTCACTCGAGCGGCGACCGGTCCTTGACGTCCTTCGCGAAGAGCTTGCGCACCTTCTCCACCTTCGGGAGCGCCACCGCGCGTACGTATCCCTGTCGGGGATTTGCGCACACGTAACTCTGATGATACGCCTCCGCCGGGTAGAACTCAGTCAGCGGCTCCAGTGTCGTGACGATCGGTCTGTCGTACACCCCGGCCCGGGTCAATTCGGCAATGTAGTCCTGCGCGCCCTTCTTCTCGGTCGCGCTCGCGAAGAAGATGGCGGACCGGTACTGCGGGCCGTGGTCGTTACCCTGACGGTTGAGCGTGGTCGGGTCGTGAGTTGCGAAATGGACCTCGAGGAGCTTCCGGTAGTCGATCTTCGCCGGATCGTAGATGATCTGCACGGCCTCCGCGTGTCCGGTGGCGCCCGTGCAGACGGCCTCGTAGTTGGCGGTCTCCTTCGAACCGCCCGCATAGCCCGAAATGGCGTCGAACACCCCGTCGAGTTCCTCGAAGACGGCCTCGACGCACCAGAAACATCCGCCTGCAAAGACGGCGGTTGCGCGATTCGTGGAATCCGGGTTCATGCGGTCCATCATATCAGAGATGTTGCGGGATCCGGTGCCGGATATCGCGCCCGGGCCGTCTACCGCCAGCGTGCCCATTCCGTGCTTGATTCCGCCCCGGGCCGGGCGCAGAATAGGATCGTGCAGTCTGGTTCGCTGTCACGACGGCCCGCTACGCGGGCAACAGGAGGAAAAGGGACATGCGCAAGTTCTCGATCGGTCTGATTCTCGTTGCGGCGTTCGCGATTGGCATCGTCGTCGGTGTGACTCCGAATGCCCGGGCGGGAAAGGTCAAGTGCTGGACGACGTGCAGCGGCGGTGAATTGCTGGAATGCTGCCGCGTTGACGGCAAGGTCATGTGCCGCGTGCTCGTTTACGGTTGTTGACGGGCGATCCCGCGGTTCCGCGAAACGGCGGAGGAACGATGCTCCGTCCGAGTCATTCGGACGGAGCATCTTCTTGTGGCGGGTGTGGTTCCGCGAGCCGACGGCAACGCGGATGCTTGTAACACGGCGGGGCGCCGTGCTACCATCGACGTTCCCGCGTGCGGCCGTCCGGTCGCGCGTTCCCCGGGGTCGTTTCAACTTGCGGACCATTCTCTCCATTTCAGGCGCAATGGGCGTCAATCGCCTCTTCGCCCACCTCAATCGGGATCATCCCATTGTTCTCGCCTTCCACGGCGTGACAGCCGAGCCACCGGGACACCTGTGCAACCACGAGGGGAAGCATCTGCATGTGCCCGTGTTCACAAGATTGATGGAGCACGTGGCGAAGCACTATCACCCCGTTTCACTGTCCCGCGTTGTGAACTGGATGATGGGGCAGGAGGCGATTCCGGATCGGTCGGTCGCGGTGACGTTCGACGATGGCTACCAGAACGTGCTTGCACACGCGGCCCCGGTCCTCAAGGAACTGGGCATTCCCGCAACACTATTCGTAGTGACGGATTTCATCTTCGAACGCCGGATGCTCTGGCCCGACCGCGTTGTGAGCGCACTCGCGCTGACGACGGCCGGCCAGATTCAACTGCGGTGTGATGGAACTGACCAGGTTCTTCCGATTGGAAGTGCGCGCGAAAAGATCGCCGTCGACGCACGCATTCGCGCGGTATGCAAGAAAGTCAAGGACGCGGACCGCCTGGCATTCATCGATGACGTGATCGAGAAGCTCGAAGTCGGTGAACGTGCTCTCGAGAGTGCCTGGCCCGACCATGCTCCGCTCGAGCCGGAGGAACTCCCACACCTGTTCGATTTCGGTATCGACGTGGGGTCTCACACGTGCAGCCATGGAATCGTGTCTCGTTTCGACGCGGACGCGATGAACCGGGAACTGGTCGAGTCCCGGCGCCTCATCGAAACGTCGACCGGCCGTCCCTGCGACCTTTTCAGCTACCCGAACGGATCACCGGGTGACTTCGACGCGAGCACGCGTGCGGCGGTGGTGTCGGCGGGCTACCGTGGCGCGGTCACCACGATCAAGCGGCGGGTGCAGCGAGGCAACGATCCCTACGAGATCCCGCGCTGCATCCTTACCGACAACGAAACGACGCCGGCCTGGTTCGCCACCGAGGTCAGTGGATACCCCGGCTTCCTGCGCGCCGTGAAGGCGCGGATGACGGGTGCGTCGCCGGGGCGGGGGTCGATGGTCTGAATGCCGAATCGAAAAGCGAGTCAGAAATGAACGAAAGACAAGTGTCTGTTGCACCCTACGAGCCGGCGAAGCACGAGGCTGCGTTGTTCCGCTTCATCGAAAAGGTTCTCGGGGCGGAGACGTGCGCGCAACGCAGGCGGATCATCGAGACCATGCACCGAACCATGCCGGGCAGCGACCGATTCCCCCTTCGTCACGTCATCGTGGATGGCGATCGCATCGCCGGTACACTGGGTTACATGCCCGCGGATTTCCTGGTGAAGGGCAAGCGCGTCGCCGTGCGCTTCACACACGATCTTCTCGTGGATCCCGACTACCGCGGGGCAGGGTTGGCCAGGCGGATCGTCGATAATGCTCGTGCGCAGGGCGACTTCTTCCCCGGCGGCATGTGGATGACGGACCCGTGCTACAAGATCCACGTTGCCTGCGGTTTCGACGAAGCCACGCCGCTCACGACCTACAGCCTTGTCCTGGATCCATCCGCATTCGCCGGGCGCAAGCAGCTCTCGGCGCCGAAGGCGCTCGCAGCCAGGCTCGGACTTGGCACTTCGAGCGCGCTGGCTCTGCGCCGTGCAACGCGCGTGGTCCGGGGTGCATCGCTCAGGAGCATCGATCGCTTCGATCCGGTCCTCGACCAGACCTGGACCGGCTTCGCGTCGACCTACGGTGTGACGCGTGTCCGTGAGGCGGCGTACCTGAACTGGAAGTATGCCGATCACCCGACGCTCCCCTATCGAAGCATCATTGCGTTGCGCGGTGACGAGCCGGCGGGTTACATCATCTGGAGGCCGGCGCTCCAGGGTGCTGACGAGAGGCGGGCCGTAGTGACCGATTTCCTGATGGCCAGGAACGACGCAGACACGTTTCGCCAGCTCATTGCCCGCGTAATTCTGGATGCGAAAGCCGCCGGAATGGAATCAGTTTCGATCCTGACCACGCAGCCATGGGTTGAGAGGTCGCTCCGGGGGTTCGGTTTCCTGCCCCGCGCTGCACGAAACACGTGGGTTGTTGCCGGGTGGCGGAACCTGATTCCCGCCGAATGGCTCCGTGACGTCGATGCGTGGCATGTCTGTCTCGGCGATTCTGATGGCGACATCTGGACAGGGAGCATGTAGACCGAAGTGCGGAAACGCTCACGACGCACTCCGTAATCGAATGTAAGGAACCAGCCCGCCCCTCCGTCCGACGACTGCGGCCGTTGACCCTGGCTCACGGCGGACGTACCTTGTGTGGAAACGAAGGAGGTTGCCCGTGTCCGACAACCGGGAGCACTACTATCACGAGCACGATCTCGCCCGATTCTCGGAAATCGGCGAGAACGTGCCCGACCTGGCCAAGAAGTTCTTCGAGTGGTACAACGCCGTGTTCGCGGATGGGGCGTTGTCTGCACGCGAGAAGTCACTCATCGCGCTGGCGGTCGCGCACGCCGTACAGTGCCCCTACTGCATCGACGCGTACAGCCGCGACGCGCTGGAGAAGGGCTCGGATCTGGACCAGATGACCGAAGCGGTCCACGTTGCCGCTGCGATCCGAGGCGGGGCATCGCTGGTTCACGGCGTTCAGATGAGAAACCACGCCATCAGGATCGGCATGTGATCGTTTGAAGACTCTACCGTCGCTTAAATGGCGCGGGGCCGCGCTTTCATCAGCCACCGAACAGCTCCGGACACTTTCGGAGGTTCCCGTGTCGCAGGAGTTCTCCGATGCGCTCGAGTCGGCTGGCCTGCATCCCCTGAAGCCCGCTGGCATCGACGTCATGCAGATCAACGTGGGGAAGCTCTGCAACCAGACCTGCCGCCACTGCCACGTCGACGCCGGACCTGACCGCCGCGAGATCATGACGCGTGACACCATGGCGCTCTGTATCGAAGCGCTCGCGAAGACCGACATCCCCACGGTTGACATAACCGGGGGAGCGCCAGAATTGAATCCGGACTTCCGGTGGCTGGTGGAGCGCTGCAGGGAACTCGGGCGCCACGTCATGGACCGCTGCAACCTCACTATTCTCGGAGTGACCGCACACCGGGACCTGCCGGAGTTCCTGGCGAGACACAACGTCGAAATCGTCTGCTCGCTCCCGCACTACCGGGCCGCGAATACGGACCGCCAGCGCGGCGACGGCGTGTACGAGAAATCGATCGCGGCTCTGAAGCGCCTGAACGCTCTCGGGTACGGCGACGGCGCCTCGGGGCTGCGCCTCGTGCTGGTGACGAATCCGGTGGGTGCGTATCTTCCCGGCGCTCAGGTGTCGCTGGAGTCGGAGTGGAAGCGGGAGCTGATGCGACTGCACGGCATCCGCTTCGACGCGCTTTATACGATCACCAACATGCCGATCAGCCGCTTTCTCGAGTGGCTCATCGAATCGGAAAACCTGGAAGCGTACATGGAACGGCTTGTTAGCGCGTTCAACCCGATCGCAGCGTACGGGGTCATGTGTCGCAGCATGATCTCGATCGGCTGGGACGGAACGGTGTACGATTGCGACTTCAATCAGATGCTCGAGATACCGGTGGAGACAGAGGAACACCGGCACATTCGTGACTTCGATCTCGACGCGCTGAACCAGCGCTCGATTGCCGTCGACCGTCATTGCTTCGGCTGCACGGCGGGTGCCGGGTCGAGCTGCGGCGGCGCAATGCAGTTGGACGCCGCGAAGGCGCGGGGATAAGAACTTGCCCGCGCCAACGGGCCGCCCCGTGCTATAATGATCGCCAGAGTGACACGCTGAGGGCGTCCGACGGGTCCCGCTAGCACCGGACCCTGTGTCATGTCAACTCGTACGACTTCTCCATCGTCGGCCGGCCGGGCCAATGTGCTCGTGCTGGCGGTGACAGTCCTGGCCATCCTCGCGGCCACCGAAGTCGTCCTGCGTTTCACGTACCACCCCGAGAACCTGGGCACGGTAATTCACTACGATTCATTGCTGGGCTGGAGTCTCGTCCCTGGCGCGACCTTCGTGAGCAACGATCCCCACCGGGGTCTGCACTATCGTATGGACATCAACTCCATCGGTCTGCGGGAGGACGAAGTTGAGATTCCCAAACCCCGCGGGCGCAAGCGCGTGCTTGTGATAGGGGACTCGATCGCGTTCGGAAGCGGTGTCGAGGCCGGAGAACGCTTCTCCGATCTTCTGAAACACCACCTGCACGGCGACGTCGATGTGGTCAACGCCGGCGTACCCGGGTGGGGGAACGACCAGGAACTGCTGTTCTACGAGCGTGACCTCCGCCGTCTCGAGCCCGATGTGGTGGTGCTCCAGTTCACGGGAAACAATGACGTCGTGAACAACGAGTTGCGCGGACCGTTGATCGAAAGCGGAACCAAGCCGCGCTTCCGGTGTTCCGACGGCGCGCTCACGCTCGAACCGGCGGAGCCCGCCGTCGTGGTGCAGGAGACCGCGAGCGCGCGGGTGAAGAAAGTCCTTCGCAAGAGCCGGTTGCTCGTCTTCGTCAAACGCCGTCTGGAGATGCGCGCCTACAGGGAGCACGCGCGTGAAAACCCTGCGCTTGCGCACGCCGGTTACGAGGCCGACCGGCATCTATCGCACTGGTCGGTCTACGATGTGCGCGGTGGCACGGCCATCGAGACTGCCTGGGAGGTAACGGAGTGCATCTTCGCCCGGCTTGCCAGGGTGTGCCGCGAGGATTCGGTACGACTCATCGTGTTCGCATTCCCACTCAAGGTCGAGGTCGACCGTGCCTGGCGCCATGACATCCTTGATCGCACGGGAGTCGACGGGTCAAACATGGACTTCCTGCGCCCGTACCGGCGTATGCAATCGATCTGCGGGCGCGAAGGCATCGAGTTCATCTACCCGCTCGACACCTTCGAGCACGCACTCCAGGACGGGCCGCTCTATTTCGAACGCGACAGCCACCCCAACGCGCACGCCCACGCGGTTGCCGCGGGCGCCCTGCGCGGGGTGCTGACGCCCCTGCTTTCATCGCGCTGAGCGCTGCGGCTCCGCCCGGGCGCTGTGTGGCGTGGGCCATGCTACGGGAATTCGGGGATTTTTTGCTTGTCCGCCCGGGCGGATAGCGCATAACGTACGGGTATGAGGTTCGCGA
>CAZPUV010000158.1:0-6507 GCA_964589805.1 uncultured bacterium
ACACCGCGAGGTCGGGAAGCGCCGGCCTCACGAGCGCGGCGTCCGTCTCGACGCCGTCGCTCAGCACGACGACCGCGGCGAGGTTCTCTCCCTCGAAGCGGCGCGAGATGCCGTGCAGCGCGCGGCCGATGTCCGTTCCCTGGCCCTCGGCGCGCACCTCGTCCGCCTCCCCGCCGGCGTCCACGTCGCTCGAGAAGTAGAACGTCTCCGCGCGCGCGCCGCGCTCCGAAACCACGCGGCCCACTTCCCCGGCCACACGCCGGGCGGCGTCGAAGCGGCTCTCGCCCCCCTCCCACCCGTTCGCCGGGAGCGTCATGCTGGCCGAACGGTCGACGAGCATCACCACCCGCGGGTCCTCCGTCCGTTCGCCGCGCCAGATCGCGCGCGGATCGAGGAGCAGCAGGGCAAGGACCACGAACGCCGCTGTCCGAACGGCCGTCAGAAGTACGCGCGAGCGGCCCTCCACCGACGGCGACGTGCGCCAGTAGGCCAGCAGGGCCACCGCGGCCAGTGCGACCGCCAGGACGACGCCCCACGGATGAAACGTCACACCGATGCTGGATGAGGCGAAGGGCATGGGAAGCGAGCCTAGCACAAGTCGCGCGAACGATCGCAGCAAATCCCGCGCGCGTGCGGCCGCGACGGCGATGGACGGTTGCGACAGGTGCTCCGCAGCGTTATAATCAGGTCGTGCATCGAATCGGCGCGCGATGCCGCGCCGGACCCCGCCCCGCGAAGACCACCCCGCGCAGTTTGAACCCGGTGAAGGCCGCTCGCCAGGAAGGCCACGAACATGCCCGCACGTCTGCTCATGCTTTCGTTGTTTCCGATGCTGGTCGTCACGGCCGCTCCGTCGGCGCGCCCGCCGGCGGTGCCCTCGAACACCAAGCACACGGCTCCCGCCCGGATCCTCGTGATCGACGGGTCGCCCGTACACGACGCCGGCGAGCTGCTCCTCCACACCGGCAACTGGGGGGGAGTGGGCTCGGCCCCGGCCGCGGCGTTCCCGTTCTCGGGCGCACCCTCGGCGCAATGGCCGGCCGGGAGCGGCGTCGAGTACCTCTACCTCGGCGGCCTGTGGGTGGGGGGAATCGTCGGCGGAGTGCCCGCCGTTTCGACGGCCGCGTTCGAATTCGAATTCCGGCCCACGGACGATCCCATCGACATCGTGTATCGAAGCGTGGAGAACGCCGGCGGCGGTGCGCGGCTTCCCTCGCCGATGGCTGACGACGACGCCGATGGCCGTATCGACGAGGATCCCCTCGACGGCCGCGACAACGACGACGACGGTGCGGTCGACGAAGACTTCGCGGGGATCTCCGACCAGATGTTCAGTCGCTGGTACACCGACGACCAGCCCGCCGCGAGCCAGATCTACCCCGGGCACCATCCGCTCCCGATCCGCGTATACGAGTACTCGTACCAGTGGGCCGATGACGAATTCGACGACTTCGTCGGCTTCGACTACGTGATCGAGAACACCGGCGATGCGACCATCGAGGACGTCTTCGTCGGCTGGTTCATCGACGGCGACGCCGGACCGCGTACACAGGCGGACTACTGGGAGGACGATGCGACAGACTTCGCCCGCGTGACCGGCGCGGTGACGCCGCACGGCGCCGTCGATTTCGACTTCGCCTTCGTCTACGACATGGACGGCGACGGCGGCCGGACCACGGCGAACTTCGGCGTGGTCGTGCTCGACCATCCGACCGATCCCACGGGTGTGACCGCGCCGGTGACCGTGGGCGCGAGCACCTATGCGTGGTTCTCGGGAAGTGCTCCCTGGGGGACGGGGGGCGACCCGACCAACGACTTCGAACGCTACGAGTCCATGTCGTCGCAGACCATCGCGCGGCCCGCGGCGATTCCCCGCGACGTTCGTTTCCTGGTGAGCGCCGGGCCGTTCGCGGAACTCGCCCCGGGGCAGAAGATCCGCGTGAGCATGGCGCTGGTGGCCACGCCGCGCGACGGCAACTTCGAGAATGTCGCCAGAGCGGTGGTCGCACACCGGGGCGAGTTTTTCGACGTGGACGGAGACCCCGGAACCGGTGAGGACGGCAGGGAGTACCAGGCCCACTGGTGGCTGCCGGGGCGGGTACCCGTCGTCGAGGTCCAGGTACGGTTGACACCGCCCACCATCAATCTGCGATCGGGTGGGCCCCTCACCGCACACATCATCTTCCCGGCCGGAATGGCGGACGCCGTCGACGGGTCCTCGCTTCGCCTCAACCGGACCATCCCGGGACGCATCGTATCGCGCGCGGGAGCCAACGGCGTCGTCGTCGAATTCCCGCGCCGGGAGGTGAGCGAAACGATCGCGCCGGGATTTCACCGGATGGAGGTCAGCGGCCGGGCACGAGGCATCGTCTTCCGGGGCTCCGACACGGTTCGAGTCATCGGGCGGCCGCGCGCCCCCGCCACCGAGGAGACGACGACGATCACCTCCGCGAGCGCGTCACCCAATCCGTTCAACCCGGCAACCCGCATCACCATCGAGCTGTCGCGCGCTTCCGCCGTCACGCTGGAGGTGTACGCCGCCGACGGGCGCCGGGTGGCACGCCTGCTCTCGCAGCCGATGCCCGCGGGCAGGCACGCGGTGACCTGGAGCGGCATCGATGCCCGCGGCAACCAGGTGCCGTCGGGCATCTACTTCTACCGCCTGTTCGCCGGGGGAGAAACGCTCACGCGCAAGATGATTTTGTTGAGATGATTCTCCGGGTGCTCAGACGAATGACAAGAGGGCGCTCCGCTCCGGGCGGCGCGCCCTCTTGTCCACCGGGAGATCCCGGTCCAGTCGACGATCTACGGAATGGTTGCCTGCGGTTCAGCCCGCGTTGTGCGACTTGAAGGCCGCGCTGGCCTCCTGGATCGTGGGATAGGCCTCGAGGATCGAGTGAAACTCGAGCAGCTGGAATACCTCGTGTACGTCCCCGACCATGCCGGAGAGCTTCAGGTCCCCGCCGTGATTGCGGATGCGCTTGATCTCGCCGATGAAGATGCCCCAGCCCGCCGAACTGATGTAGTTCACTCCCGAGAGATCGACCACGATCTTGAACGACTCGCGATCGAGCAATGCATACAGCGCGGTTTCGAGTTCACCCGCGGTGGTCGTGTCCAGGTATCCGCTGACCTTGAGGACGGATACGCCCGCGCTCCCCGCGCTCGACATGACACTCACGACGATTCCATCAACAGCCATGTTGTCTGCCCCCGTTGCGAAATCCCGGTGCCCGCGTCAGCGGCGCCCGGCTGGTCCGCTCTGTGTTCCGGAATCGGTCGCAACCTCGAAGTCGCGAATCGCGTCCGATGTGTTTATGAAAGGTCTGAGGATGTTGCCGAACTCGAGAAGGTCGAAGACCTCCCGAACCTCCGGCATCATCGCTGCCAGCTTGATGTCCCCGCCGTTGCGGCGGATGCGTTTTATCTCGCTGATGAAGATACCCCACCCGGCCGAACTGATGTAGCTGACACCGCCGAGATCCACGACGATGCGATAGCAGCTCTCATTGACGATGCGCTGGAGGGTCTCCTCCAGACCAGACGCATTCGTGGTCTCGATGGTGCCCCGCAACGTCAACACCGACACCGGCTGGCTGGCGTGGGTCCGCTCTTCGGAAATGACTAGTTTCTCCATGGTTTCCTCGACTTCAATACCGAAGCAAGAGCTAGTCCAACAGGGCCTTCAGGAGGAAATGAATGCCCTGCCGGTCGTTGGCCGCTAACTTCAGGTTCTTCTCGGCCTTCTTGAAACCGGGATTCAGGGCCAGGGACTGTCTGAACGCCTCATGGGCCTTGTCCACGAAAAGCTTGCATTTTGCGGCATAGAGGACCCCGAGATCGTTGTGGACGTCCGCGAACCCGGGGTTTGCCTCCAACTCGGCCCGAAGCCGGTCGACCAGGCCATCGATCTCGGCCTCGGTCAGGTCGTCCGGCCGGAACTTCAGGATCAGGTAGATCTCCAGAGATAGATCGTTGGCCGCCGTCGTGTCCAGATCTTCCTTGATCTTCGCGAGACGCTCGTACACCGTGTCGTACCGCTCGATTTCCAGCGCCCTGACCGCTTCCCGGAAATCCTCGCCCTCGAGCTGCGGCCGCAGTTGGAGATTCAGGTCCAGAATTCGCTTCAGCCGGGACCGCAGATCGCGCGACAGTTCGTAGTCCTGCTTGAGCACCACGTTACGCGTCAGCGCCAGTGCGAGATTCATCAGCGCTGCCTGATAGTACCGGTTGAGTTCCAGGGCCCTCTCGAACGCCCTGACCGCTTCGCGGCATCGGTCGCTCTTCATGTGGGCCACGCCGAGATCGTTGTGAAGATCCGCGTACGACGGCGCCAGTTCGAGCCCCTTCTGGAACGATCGGGTCGCCTTCTCCAGGTCGCCAAGCGCGAGGAGACAGTTCCCGAGGATACCATATCCGCCCGCGTCCTCCAGCCCGAGCTTGATCGAGCGGATCGTCTCGGCCATCGCCTCGCGGTACAGGCGCTCGCCGAAGAGGGCCTGGCCGAGTTTCAGGTGCGCGCGACCGTCCACGTCCTTCTTGAGACGCTCGCGCAGGTCGAGCAGCGCGGTCAGCCGGAGCCGGTAGGCGTCGTGGACGCGGCGCACCGCCGCCCGCATCGCGTCGGGACCCGCGTCGCCGTCGTAGTGCTCGGTGTGCCGGGAAAGCAGCGAGCCCTCGTGGAACAGGGACGTCACCACGGCACGTTGCGACGGAACGAGGCTCGACTGAACCAGATACCTCGTTCCACTCGACTGGATTTCGCTACGAAGATCGTAGCTTTCCATTGCCCGCACACCTCTCATAGCCGGAGGCCACTATCGTGTCGCACCCCGGGACAGACAACCACTGCCGCTACGCCACATCGTCCGGAGACAGGAGTGTGATCGCGATGCGGATGAGCTCGTCGCGCGAAACGCGGCGCCCCCGGGCCGCCAGGGCTTCCCGCACCTGGTCGATGTGCTTGAGCGTTCCCGGCGTGAGCCGCACCGAAACCTCCACTTCGCGCGCGTCCGGCGCAAGCGGCGATTTTCCGCGAATCAAGCGCTTCACGGTTTCGGACCCGTGCTCCTCCTTCTTGTCCTCGAAGGGGTCACGTCCAAGCGACTTGCGGCGGCGTTCAGACACGGTTCAGGACTTCCTCGGTCAATTGATAGTAGTCGAACGCTCCCCGCGACATCGGTGAGTATTCGAATATCGTCTTGTTGAAACTGGGCGCTTCCCGCAGCGACGTGTTCACGCGAATCACGCTGTTGAAGACCTTCTCCTGGAAGCGCTCCCTCAGCGCAACGAGCACGTCCGACGACAGCCGGGTGCGCGCGTCATAGAACGTGGGCAGTATGCCCATGATGGCGGTCTTGCGCAGCGAGTGCTCATTGATGTCATCGATGATCTGCATCGTCTGTCGGGCGCCCGCCTGCGCCAGGTAATCCATGCTCACCGGAATGATGACCTGGTCCGCGTACACGATCGCGTTGATGTTGATCAGGTTCACCGTTGGCGAGCAATCGCAGATCACCACGTCACACCCGCGCAGGTTCTTCAACGCCATTTCCATCCGGCGCTCGCGGCTCGACTGCGACGCGAGCAGCATCTCGATCTCGGCCAGATCGCGGCCGCCGGAATCGATCACGAAGAGGTTCCGCCGCGCCTCCACGACATCGACCTCGCCGGTCTGGAGGAGATTGCACAGCGACTTCTCCGCCCGAACGTCGAAAACGATCGCCACGTTGCGCTGGGGATCGCAGTCCACGATGAGCACCTTCATCCCGCACAGGGCGAGCCCGTGGCCCAGGTTGATGGCCGTGGTCGTCTTCCCCGTCCCGCCCTTCGAGGTGATGATCGCGATCTTTCTCACTCTCCGCCGTCCCCTTCCGCCGGGTCATCGCCATCGCCACTTCCCGCCTTCTTGCGAAGCTTCTTCCCGTACGTCTCCCAGCCCATCGAGCGCAGGCGCTCGTCCTGACGCACGCGGCTGTCCGTACGGGCGGAATCCATGTCCACTTCGCGGTCGGAAACGCGCGGCGCATCCCATTTCTTCCGTCCCCACACCGTCTCTGCGTCGTCCTCCGTTCCGGCGTCGTCTGCGCCGGGAACGACCGGTCCGGAGTGGGCGGCCGGCGCTCCCGGCGCCGGGCGGGTGGGTGCCGCGGGTCCATCGAGAATGTCGTCTATGCCTTCGAGCGCCTCGGCGTCGGGCTCGACCTGCCGCGCCGGACGAGCGGGCGGGGACTCCGCCACGCCGCGCGCGCCGCCACCCGTGAGGGTACGGATCGCCTCTTCGGTGGTCGCGTACGCACGGATGAACGACCGGAACTCCAGACACTCGTACACTTCCAGCAGATCGGAGCCGAGCCCGGCCAGCGCCACCAGGCCCACGGCCTCGTGGGCGCGGGCGAACTGCCCCCAGCCGCTGCTCGACACGTACTCCACGCCCGTAAGATCGAACACGATGGCGCCGGGAGCGCTTGCGACCTCCCGCGAAATCTCGTCGGTCAGCAACGATAC
>CAZPUV010000159.1:0-6448 GCA_964589805.1 uncultured bacterium
CGCGTGCGGGATCGCGTAGTGCACGTGCACGAGGTCGAGCCCGTACTGGTCCGCGACCTCCCGGATCTTCACCGACAGGCTCAGCGAATACGGCGTGTACTGCTGGAAGAGCGGGTAATCCCCCGTCACGACCTTGTGCAGATAGACGTGCTCGTCATAGCCCGACAGACGCGACGGGTGCCCGCTGGTGATGAAGTGCACCTCGTTGCCGAGCGCGGCAAGCGACTTGCCCAGTTCCGTCGCGATCACCCCGCTCCCTCCCAGGGTCGGGTAGCATACGATTCCGATCTTGAGAAACACGCTTCAGGACTCCCGTCTCACGAGCGATTCCAGACCGTCCAGAGCGATGGGCGCGAGCAGCTCGAACGCTTCGCCGTGCGTGGCCCCGATTCGGCGTCCCGCCAGACGGTCGCGCGCGTCGACGGCGCCGATGAAGTTCGGGTCGGTCAGCGGTGTGGGCAGCGCGCCCGCCCCGCCACCCACCTGGGTCGCGTGCGCGCGGATCGCCGCCAGTTTGGTCTCGTACACGGCGGACACGTCGACCACGACATCCGCACGCACATCGGAGCGTCCGGGATAGACGAGTGAGCGGGCCACCTTCCAGCGCTCCTGACGGCGGCCGTTCAGTTCCGTCGCGTAGCCGTTCACGTTGGCGAGGAAGATCGCGTGCCGCACCAGGAGCCCGCCCGCCGCGTGGTCGGGGTGCGGGTCGTCGGCGTTGGGCACCAGCACGATCTCGGGGCGGTGCGCGCGGATCACGACCACCAGGGCCTGGATCTGGGCAGGATCGTCGCTTCGAACCCCCGTGTCCGGAAGGCCGGCGTTCACGCGCGTGCAGCCGAGGATCTTCGCCGCCGCGTCCGCCTCCCGGGCCCGCTCCTCCGCGGTGCCGTTCGTCGACGACTCGCCGCGCGTGAGGTCAACGGCCACCACGGAGTCCCCGCGCGCCGCACAGACGGCCACGGTCCCGCCGCATCCGATCTCGACGTCGTCGGGATGTATGCCCACCGCCATGATTCGCATGATCAGAGCGAATATACACGATGACCCACCCGGCCGTCTAACGCCGACGCCGTGGCATCGTCCGCGAGGGAACGAATCGCCGTCCACGCGTCGGCGCCGTGGAACGCGAATGGCACGATCATGGAAAGGAATCGTTCCTGCGCCACACCGCCCCGCACGAACATCTCGGCGGTCCGGGGCAGGAATGGATAACGAGCCTGCCTGCCCCGGGTGTCGTGTTCGAGGGCGGAGTCCACCGTCTGGCGCAGTCGCTGGGCGATGTCCGCGAACCGCTTCTCGAGGCGGTCGCGGTTGCGCACGTCCAGCCGTTCGCCGGCGATGTCGGTGAAATTCGCCGCCAGGGTTCGAAACGCTTCATCCGCCTCCCGCGCCGCCTCCCTGAACCCCTCGTCGACGAGCCTCCGGCGCGCCTGCTCCGGAACCGATGCGGGATCGAGCGCGAACACGCTCGCGTCGATCCCGGCACTCTCGGCGAGATCCCGCACGGCCGGCGGAACGAATGTCGCCGACATGCGGGGAAACACCACGGGAGCGGGAACGGCGAACTCCCGGTACACCGGTCCGAGCTGGGCGCGGTACGCGATCTCCGCCGGCCCGAGCACGGCGGCCAGCGGTGCAAACAGCGAGTCCTGGACCAGGTTGCGGGCCACGACCCCGGGCGACGCCTGCGTTATGTCCCGCTCGAACTCAAGGCGCGCCTCGGATCGCCGCTCGGACGGAACCTTGTGGCGCACGCCGTTCGCGACGTGAAACACGCCCGATGATGCACCCAGATCGAGTTGCGCGTGGTAGCCGGCCGCGACGAGCCTCGCGCCCTCGCGCGCGACCATTCCGCGGATGTCCTCTTCCCGATCGAAGAAGCGGAGCAGCAGGTCCCGCGCGCACGTCCGGATCAACGGTTCCCGCCCGTCGATCACCGCGACCTCGCCCGCGGTCAGACGCACGACGGCACGCGCCGCCGCGTCCCCGAGGTCGCGGGCGAGCGCGAACGAGGCGATGACGTCCCCCACCACACCCCCGGACCCCGGCAGGTAGGACGCGACCGCACCGGCGACGTCGCGTACCGCCTGCGCGGAGATGTCTCCCACGCGCATTCCCGGCGCGTAGGCCGACGCCTCTATCGAAGCCGACACCACCGCGAGGTCCTTCGCCAGCACCGTGAACTCGCGGATCTCGGCGACGTCGTCGTCGTCCGCGCCCATCCAGAATACCGGGACGCAGCGCACGCCGAAGCGGGTCTGCGCCTGACGCGCGAGCGCGCACGCCGTTGCGATCTTGTAGAGCGTCAGCAGCGGACCGCCGGCGACCCCCGGCTGCTGTCCGGTCACGATCGCCCGCACCGACCCGTCGGCGAGGCCCCGCAATCCGTCGAGAACCGCTTCGCCCGCACCGAGCGCGCGATTCGATTCCACCAGCCGCTCCACCAGCCGCGCGTCAACACGCGAGGATCGCTCCCGGACACGCAGCCAGTCGGGCGCCTGCGCGCGGAAGTCCCCCAGCACGTCGTGGACGGGTGTCGCCGTCCGCAGCGCGAAGTCGGCGTACAGCGGTGTGCCGGCGCCCGTCGCCTCCAGCGGAATCGTCCTGCGAATCGGCGTCAACGACATCCTGCCTCCCCGGACTTCTCGGACAGAACGATCAGCCGCGGAGATCGCTCGGCCGCATACGCTTCTCCCGCGTAGTCCCCGAAACACTCCACCACCCGCAGCCCGACCGCGCCCAGCATGCGCTCCAGGTCGGCCCGCGTGTAGAGACGCACCCGCTCGCGATACGACACCTCGTCACCGTCCGGCGGGATCACGCGTACGTACTTGGACAGATAGCGGCCCGCCGGATCCACTTCGCGCCGTTCTTCGATCGTCACTTCTCCCTCGGTTCGTCGCGTCGTCTCTCCGCCAACCGGTTCGAGCGCCGCCGCGTTGATGAAGTCCAGAAGGAACCGGCCCCGCGGACGGATCACGCGGGCGATCTCGCCGATGACGCGCGCATCGTCCGCCTCGTTCTCGAAATACCCGAAGCTCGTGAACATGCTGGCCACCGCGCCGAAACTGGCGTCGCGAAACGGCAGCACGCGCATGTCACCGAGAATCACGCGATCACGGAGTCCGCGGCGTTCGACGGCTTCGACCAGCAGGAACTCGGAGAGGTCCACGCCGATGGTCCGAACGCCCGCGCTCGCGAAGGCTTTCGTGTAGCGCCCGCCCCCGCACGCCACGTCCAGCACCGGCGCCGCCCCCCGGAACACACCGGAGAAGGTGGCCGCGACGCGTTGTGCCTCGGCATCGTCGCGGTGCGCGTACACCATCGGGTACAATTCACCGAACGCTACCCGGTACCACTCCATCGCTCAGTCCTTCTCCGGATCCGCGCACAGGATCGTATCATGGAGGAACGCTGCATCGTCGTGGCCCGGATGACTCTCGGTGAAATGGAGACCCCGGCTCTCCTTCCTGAGAAGCGCTGATTCAACCACGAGGCCGCCGACCAGCACGATGTTCCGCAGCTCCAGCAGATCCTGGTTGACGCGGCTGCGCCAGTACACGGCATCGACCGTTTCGCGCATCTCCTGCATGCGGCGGCGCGCTATCCCGAGACGCGCGTCGCTGCGAACGATGCCCACGTAGTCCCACATCACGCGCCGCGCCTCGTCCCAGTCGTGCTCGAGAATCATCGGGTCCGGCGCCCCGATGCCACCCGGCTCCTCCCACATCCTCGGCTCGGGGAGTTCAGATCCCGCGTCGAACCCCTCCAGGGCGCCTTCGTACGCCCGGCGGGAAAACACGAGCGCCTCCAGCAGCGAGTTGCTGGCCAGGCGGTTCGCGCCGTGCAACCCGGTGTGGCTCGCCTCGCCGATCGCGAAGAGATTGCGCACCGACGTCCGGCCCGCGAGGTCCACGTCCACCCCCCCGCAGAAGTAGTGCGTCGCGGGCACCACCGGGATGGGCTCGCTGCGCGGATCGATGCCGAGTTCCAGACACCGCTGCAGGATGCTCGGGAAGCGCCGCTCGATGAAAGACGCGGACAGACTGCGGATGTCCAGAAACACACACGGAGAACCGGTGTGCTTCATCTCGGTATCGATCGCGCGAGCCACCACGTCGCGGGGCGCGAGTTCGCCGCGCTCGTCGTACCGGTCCATGAAGCGGGTTCCGTCTTCGCGTACGAGCACGCCTCCCTCCCCGCGCAGGGCTTCGCTGAGGAGGAACGACTTGGCGTGCGGATGGTAGAGACACGTCGGGTGGAACTGCACGAATTCCAGATTTGCCACCTTCGCTCCCACCCGGTACGCCATCGCGATGCCGTCGCCCGTCGCGATGTCGGGGTTGGTAGTGTAGAGGTACACCTTCCCCGCACCCCCCGTCGCGAGAATGGTGCGGTGTGCGACGAACGTGCGCACCGTCTGACCGAGCGTGTCCAGCACGTACGCACCCCACACGGCGTTTCCCGCCACCGGTTGTTTCAGGTGGCGGCCGGCGATCAGGTCCACGGCCATGTGATAGGGGTACAGCGAGATGTTCTCGTGATCGACCACGGCATCGAGCAGACGCGTTTCGATCTCGCGGCCGGTCCTGTCGGCGCTGTGTACGATACGCTTGCGCGAGTGACCGCCCTCCAACCCCAGCGCGAGCCGGCCTCCCTCGGTCGTGAATGCAACTCCGAGGCGGCGCAGATCACGGATGCGCTCGGGCCCCTCTCGCACGACCGCCTCGACGACGGCGCGGCGGCACAGACCGTCCCCCGCGCGCAGCGTATCCGCCACGTGCAGGTCGAAGCTGTCGTCCTCGCCGTTGACGCTCGCCACCCCGCCCTGGGCGTGGTTGGTGTTGGAGTCGTGAAGATCCTTCTTGGTGACCACGGCAACCGTGCCGCGCCCGGCGAGGTTCAGCGCCAGCGACAGCCCGGCCACGCCGGACCCGATGATGAGGAAGTCGGTTCGAACCACTCGAAGTGCGGCCCTTAACTCGCAGTCATACTGTTGGATAGCGTTCTTCCCGCGTCGTTCGCGGGCTTCTGATGCTAGGCAACCCCGGGCCCGATTGCAACTGCGAAGCGCGTGGCGGGCAGTTTGCACCTTTTCGCTCCGTCACCGCGCCGCCCGGCTCGATCCGGGGCCTAATTGCTTTCTCCTCAGAGCATTAGCGGGTCTGCCACCCGCGTCTTGCTGGCACAGGGATTGCGTATGCTGCCCCCGGAGTAACCCGAGCTTCTCGGAGATTCGCTTCGTCACTCATTCAGGAGGTAGGTTCACCATGCGCAAGCGCCATCTCGCTTATGCCGCATTCGCCCTTCTCGCGCTCGGCCTCACGGCCTGCGACGACGTGCCCGAGTCGGGCCGGGCGGTCATCGTTGTCGACAACATCAACAACGGAAGTCCCATCGAGAGCGACGTCTCCGACGGCGGGATCATCTACGAGGACCTGATTCCCGTCTCCTTCGTGAGCCGCGCCTACAACGAATTCATCCGCGCGCCCCGCGGCGACGCGGTCATCGAGAGATATCGGATCGTCTGGACGCGCACGGACGGCGGCACCGGAACGCTCGCAACGCGCGAGGAGATCACGAACATCTTCGTGCCCGTGAACGACGTGGCCGGCGGCGTCATCCGCCTCGTGTCGTGGGCCGACAAGGACGGGGCCCTGCTCAGCGCACTCGAAGGCACGACGAACCAGATCATGATGCGCGCGACGATCACGTTCTTCGCGCGCGAGGCCGGCACGGAGCACGAAATCGAGTTCCAGGCATCGGCCGGTGTCCATTTCGCGGACACGATCTAGCTCCCGAATCCCGGAAGCCCGGCTCAGACCACCTCCTGAGGATGGACCGGAAGCGCCGCAGCCGTTGTCTGCGGCGCTTTCATTTCTCCCCGTGGAGCCAGGGCTCGAACGCCCCGCCGACGACCTGCACCCGCAGCCGCGCCACCCACACCGGCGTTTTCCAGACGAATCGCCGGAGCTTCACCCAGTCCTTCTCGGTCACCGCGATCGCGCCCGCGCCGGCCGCCCGCGCCGCGACGTCGATCTCGTCCGCCTCGCGCTGCGTGTAGACGTGGTGATCGCGATACCGCAGCTCCCCGGCGCACGCGTATCCGGCGGCGGCCACGTCGTCACGAAACCGCTCCGGCCGTGCGATCCCCGACGCGAGGAAGACCCGCTCCGGCCGCCCGCCACCTCCCGTCGAAGGCACGAGTTCCACCGATCGTTCCAATCCAAGTATCACGGCACCGGGACGAAGCCACCGCGTCACCCGCTCGCGCGCCAAATCCACCTCCCGGCGGCCGCGCACTCCGTTGAATACGACCACGTCCGCCCGCCGGAGCGCCGCGGGTGGCTCTCGCAGCGTCCCCGCCGGCAGCAGCCGGCCGCTCCCCAGCGGACGTTCGGCATCGAGCAGAACGACGTCGACGTCACGCGCGAGTCTCCACGAC
>CAZPUV010000160.1:0-6448 GCA_964589805.1 uncultured bacterium
GACGGTGCAGCCGGTCGCCGCGGCCATGTCCTCCGCGCTTCCGGCGCGGAACCCGTGAACCAGCCGGTGCAAACACCATGAGCTACGAGGTCCTCGCCCGCAAGTGGCGCCCGCTGACCTTCGACGACGTCGTGGGCCAGGAACACATCACGCGAACATTGCGAAAAGCCGTCGAGACGGGGCGCCTGTCGCACGCCTATCTGTTCTCGGGTCCCCGGGGGTGCGGAAAGACGAGCACGGCGCGTATTCTGGCGCGCGTGATCAACTGCGACAGCCTCGACCAGGGGAACCCCTGCAACCGGTGTGCGTCGTGCAAGACGGTGATCGCCGGCAACAATCTCGACGTGATGGAGATAGACGGCGCGTCGCATACGGGAGTGGGTGAGGTGCGCGAGCTCCAGGAGAGCATCGGCTACACGCCGAGCCAGAGCCGCAACAAGGTGTACATCATCGACGAAGTGCACATGCTCTCCACCCACGCGTTCAACGCGCTCCTCAAGACCCTGGAGGAGCCGCCGCCGCACGTCTTCTTCATCTTCGCGACCACGTCGCCGCACAAGATTCCCGACACGATCAAGTCGCGCTGCCAGCGCCATCACTTCAAGCGCCTGGAGAACGCGGAGATCGCGGGGCGTCTCTCCGAGATATGCCGGGCCGAGAAGGTGAAGTTCGAGGACGACGGGCTGCGCCTGCTGGCGCGCAAGGCGGACGGCAGCATGCGCGACGGCACGAGCCTGCTCGACCAGTGCATTACCGCGTCGGGGGGGACGGTGAGCGCGGATGCCGTGCGCGGCATCCTGGGTCTCATCGACCAGGAGAAGGTGCTCGCGTTCGTCGACGCGATCTCCGGGGGAGATTCCTCGGCGCCGCTGCAGCTGCTGGACGCCGCGGTCAACGAGGGGATCGACCTCCAGGACCTTCTCGCCGCGCTGCTCGATGGCTACCGCGACCTGATGCTGCTGGCGGTTCCCGGCGACCTGTCCCCGCTCCTGTTCCGCTCGCAGAGCGAGATCGACCACCTGCGCGGGAGCCTCGCGCGTTACGAACTCCCGGACATCGTTACGATCGTTGAAAGGCTGTGCAACGCCGCCGGAAGGCTGAAGTCGATGTCCGATCCGCGCATCTACTTCGAGAGCGTGCTGGTGGACCTGTCGCTGCTCGAGCGGCAGACGGATATTCGGGCGTTGATCGCGCGCCTGGACGGGCCGGGCGGCGGCGACCCCGGGGATGACCCGCGCCGCCGGCGTGAGGAAGGCGCCGCTAAGAAGCCCGCGAAGCCGGCGCCGGGTTCGGGTGCCGCGAGTGCCGTGGCTGCGGCGGGTGTGGACCCGATGGCAACCAATCCGCGCCGGGCCGAGCGCGACCCGGAAACCGGGGACCGGCACGACGGCGCCGCGACGGCCGGGGCTGCGTCCGGATCCGCCGCGTCCGCGGAAGGGGGTCTCGACCTCGCCAAGATCCAGCAACTCTGGGATGGTTTCGTTACCTTCGTTCGACAGAAGAAGGTGTCGCTCGGCGTGTGCCTCATTTCCGGCAAGCCGTATTCGTTCGACGGCGCGCGCCTGCTGATCCGCTTTTCGAAGGGGTTCTCGCTGCAGCGCGAGCAGGTGATGCGGCCCGAGGGGCTGGAATTCGTGACGACGATGTTCCACCGCTACTTCGGTGTCGAAGCCGGGGTCGTGTGCTTTCTCGAAGGCGAGGAAAAGGCGATGAAGTTCGAAGAGGCGCTGGCGGGCAGGGCGGCGCCGGAAGAACGCATCCGCGACGTGCCCGACGACAAGAAGCCGGTGGTTCAGCGTCTGATCAAGGAGTTCGACGGCGAGATCGTCCGATACAACACCTGAACCGCGGCCGCGCGAGACAGTCGAGAGGGAACAACCGATGATGGATTTCAAGAAGATGGCCAGGCAGGCCCAGCAGATACAGGCGAAGATGGCGAAGATGGAGGAGGAGCTGGCCCGCGAGGAGCTGGAAGCGGCGAGCGGCGGTGGCGCGGTGATCGCGCGCATGAACGGAAGGCAGGAGCTGCTCAAGGTCGTCATTCGCGACGACGTGTTCCAGGAAGGCGACCGCGAGATGCTCGAAGACCTGATCGTGGCGGCCGTCAACGAAGCCCACCAGAAGGCCTCGGAACTCGCCAAGGATCGCATGGCCGCGATCACCGGGGGGATGAACCTCCCCGGGCTGGGTTAGTCCTCTCCCATGGAACTCGGCTCCGAGACCCTCGGCGCGCTGGTCAAGTCGCTCGCGCGCCTGCCCGGCGTCGGCGCGAAGTCCGCGCTGCGCATGGCCCTCCACCTGCTCCGGCCGGACAACCAGGACGCGGAACGGATCTCCCATCTCCTTGCGGAACTGAAGACCCGTGTCAGGTTCTGCCGGACGTGCGGCGCCCTCACCGAGGACGATGAGTGTGCAATTTGCAAGGATCCGGCCCGGGCCCGGGATCTGATCTGCGTGGTGGAGCAGCCCCAGGACCTGATCGTGATGGAGAGGACCCGTCATTACCGGGGCCTGTACCACGTCCTGCACGGAGTTCTGTCACCGGTCGACGGGGTCGGACCCGGCGAACTCTCGCTCGGTACGCTCGAAGCCCGTGTCCGGGAGGGCGGCGTCCGGGAACTCATTGTCGCCACCAACCCTACCGTGGAGGGCGATGCCACCGCCCTCTACATCGCCCGCCTCGTTGCTCCGCACGGTTGTACTGTCACGAGACTAGCTAGAGGTCTCCCGATGGGCGGGACCCTTGAATTCGTTGACGATACGACCCTTGCCCGCGCCATCGACCGCCGAGAGACTCTCTGAACCCACCGGCCGGGTGGTCCGGGCGGGGCGGGCGAAGGCGGTCCCACGACAACCGGAGCGACTATGGTACGTGCCGACTGGACGATCTACGAAGAGGACTACTGGGCAATTAATTCCGTGATCAAGGAGCTCCTCGACAACTCCAGTTCGACGAGCGTCATCCTGATCGACAAGACCGGCCAGCTCATCGCCAGCGTCGGAATGGAGCCCGAGTTCGACCTCATGAGCTTCGCCTCGCTGTGCGCGGCGGACTTCGAGGCCAACGCCCAGCTCGCCCAGTTGATCGGCGAGAAGGACTTCTCGACGCTCTATCACCAGGGCTCGGACGAGAGCATGTACCTGGCCCGCGTGGCGCAGCACATCATCCTGGTCGTACTGTTCAACAAGCGCACCACACTCGGCCTGGTGCGGCTCCGCGTGAAGAAGGCCGTCGACGGCCTCGACACGGTTCTGAGCCGCCTGTTCAACAAGCTCGAGTACGAGAACGAGGATCTGAAGCAGTTCGACGAGGGGTTCGCCGACGAACTCAACAAGGAAATCGATTCACTCTTCAAGGACTAGACGGGGAACGACGCGAGGAAGATGGCGGCATGTCTCTGATCAACTATTCGTCCCGCGAGATCAACTGCAAGATCGTCTACTACGGTCCCGGGCTCTGCGGCAAGACGACGAACATCCAGTACGTCTACAACAAGGTCGATCCGTCGACCAAGGGCAAGCTCATCACGCTCGCCACGGAGATGGACCGCACCCTGTTCTTCGACTTCCTCCCGCTGGAGCTGGGAACCGTCAAGGGTTTCAAGACGCGGTTCCACCTGTACACGGTGCCCGGACAGGTCTACTACGACGCGTCGCGAAAGCTCATCCTGCGCGGTGTGGACGGCATCGTGTTCGTCGCCGATTCCCAGCAGGCGCGTTTCGACGCCAACATCGAGAGCCTGTACAACCTGCACGAGAACCTCGAGGAGTACAAACTCAACCTCGACGACATCCCGTTCGTGATCCAGTACAACAAACGCGACATGGAGAATGTCATCGACCTCGAGGACATGGAGCAGGAACTCAACCCCGAGAAGTTCCCCAGCTTCCCGGCCGTGGCCGTCAAGGGCGACGGGGTCTTCGACACGCTGAAGTGCGTGGCGAAGGGCGTCCTCAAGAAACTCTCCCAGAACTAGAAACGCCTCGCGGTCGTCAGCGGTAGAGCGCCTTCACCCATCCCCACGCGGCGGTGTCGCGAAAGCGCAGCGGGGGTTCAGCGGGCGGGAAGGAAGACGGAGACGACCGTGCCCACGTTCAGCTCGCTGCGGCAGCAGATGAAGCCGCCCCACGCCGCCGCGCGCCGCTGGGCCAGGGCGAGACCGAGGCCCTTGCCCTTGACGCCGCGGTTGGGGCAGTTCGACGCCTGGCGGAACGGCTCCGCCGCGAGTGCGATCTCGCCGGCGGGAATCCCGATCCCTTCGTCGATCACGCGGATCACCACGTAGTGCCCTTCGGTGTCATCTCCGTCGGAGAGGGGCGGCGCCGGCGCGCCGGGACGTTCCTTCGGGTCGAGCGCGTCCGAGATCTGCGTGAACTCCGCGATCGTGTCGTGCGTCGACGTCACCCATTCCGAGAAACGAACGCCGTCGTGCTCCGGATCGCCCGGTCCGGTTACGACGTCCACCTCCACGGTGATCGACGATCCATCCGGCGAGTAGGTCAGCGCGTTGTCGAGCAGGGCGTCCAGAATGATCTTCAGAGCGTCCTGCGAGACGCGGGCCGCGCCCGGGTGAACCGTACTCGTAGACGCGACGGAAAGGCGGATGTTCCGCTCTGCGGCCGCGGTACCGATGGCGCCCAGCGCGTGGTGGACCGCGGCGAGGGGATCGGTCGCGTACTCGCCGGCGTCTCCGGCAGGCTCCCCCTGGCTCAGGGCGAGCAGCGACTCGATGAGCGTCTCCAGGCGCCTCACCGAGTCCGCCATCCACGTTCGGGGTCCATCCTGGGTTTCGGGCAGCGTCTCGATCCCCGCCCGCAGGACCGTCAACGGTGTTCGGAACTCGTGCGAGATGCGGTTGATGACGTCTGCTCGCACGCTGAACAGTTTCTGCAATTCCTCCGCCGACAGGCGTGCGTTGCGGTAGAGAAGCGCGTTGTTGAACGTGGTGGCCGATACCGCCGCGAGGCCGTCCAGCACGTTGAGGTCGAAGTCGAGGAACGGCTGCCCGGTGAGCTTGGGTCCGAGGAAGATCACGCCCACGAGCCGGTTCTGGAGGTGCAGCGGCGCCAGTACGGAGAAGCGGGACGCCAGCGAGACGACCGGGCCGAGCGCGGGAGCCTCTGCCGCGCGCGGGTGCACCGGGCCCGCCAACCGTCTTTCCGAAAATCCGGCGATGAACGGGTTGTCCAGGGGGAGCACGGGCAGTCCGGAGACCGGCGTGCGGCCGTAGGCCACGGTCGGTTCCAGCGCACGGTCATCCTGCGACCGGGTGTACAGCGCGGCGTCGCCGACGGCGAAGTGGCCCATCAGGGTCAGCACGAAGGTGCGGTACAGTTCGCCCGTTTCGACGGTGCTCCCGTAGCGGGAGAGCAGCGACGTCATGGCGGAGACGAGCTCGCGCTGGCGCCGGTAGCGGTTCTTCCAGAACTCGGCCAGCGCCGCCGCGGGCTGCTCTGTATCGACGGATCGGGTCATGGTTCGACTAGCTCTTGTTGGTGGTTTCCAGTTCCTCGAGCGAGCCGACCATCTTGAAATACGCCGAGAGGTTGATGATCTCGAAGACCTCCAGGACGGCCGGCGGCATGGACATGAAGACGAGATCGCCGCCGTTGGCGCGCAGCTGCGACACGCTGCCCAGGAACGCTCCCACGCCGGCGCTGCTGACGAACGTCACCGCCGACATGTCCACCACGACACGCACATCCTTCTGGGAGGACACGGCATCCAGCTTCGCGTCCATGGCACTCACCGTCGTCGAATCGATGCTGCCGACGGGTTTCAGCACCACCGTGTTCGGCAGCCGACACGGTGTCTGTTCGAGTTTCAATCCTTCCATGACTGAACTCCTTGCGGGTTGAGTCGCGCTGCCGGCGGCTTCGACGAACAGGACGGTGGTCTCGTTCCAGTCGCCGTTTCGCCGGTAGCGCAGTTGACGGGCCATTCGATTTAGCATGAAGAGTCCGAGCCCCCGCCTTTCGCGACGCGCGATCTTGAGAGCGACGTCGATGTCGGGGGGGGATGTGGTCGCAAAGGGCCGGGCGTTGTCGCGATAGGAGAGCAGCACGGTCGACGGGGTCACCGCGACCGTGAGCTCGATCCGGGGAACGGCGGCGTCGAAGAGGCCGTGATCCGCGGTGTTCGCCGCCAGTTCGTGAACCGCGAAGCGCAGCCGGCCGGCCAGGATGGAATCGATGGCGCACCCCACCTGCACCAGAGCCACGAGCGTGGCCGATCGCTGCACGAGGTCTTCCAGCGTGTCAAACGAGGCCTCGTACGCGGCCAGCTGTCCGCCGGTGGCGCCCGGAGGGAGGAAGCGCTGGAACGCCCGGTTGCCGGGGACTTCGCAGGATTCCGGGGGCCGGCCCGCGTGGAGGCGCACGCCGAGTCCCCGCACCGCAGCGCGGAGGGCGCCCGCCTCGGCCGCGGACACCCGCGGGTCGAGATGGA